>JANOQU010000450.1:0-1996 GCA_031422355.1 Actinomycetes bacterium | reverse complement strand
CGTGTTGAACGTCTTGCCGCCGGAAGAGATCGTCAGGGTGCGTTCCCGCATTCCCGGAAACGTCGACAGCGGAAGATGCTCGAGTCCGTCGAACACGAGGTGTTCGTAGACCTCGTCGGTGACGACGATCAGGTCGTGCTCGATCGCAACATCGGCAATCGCCTGCAGTTCGTTGCGATCGAAGACCTTGCCGGTCGGGTTGTGTGGCGAATTGAGCAAGATCATCCTGGTCCGAGGCGAGATCGCTGCGCGAAGTTCGTCGATGTCGGCTGCGTATTCAGGGGGGTGCAGCGTGACCGGGCGGATCGTGGCGCCCGACATCGCTGCGCACGCCTGGTACATGTCGTAGCTGGGCTCGAAGCAGACCACCTCGTCGCCGACGTCGAGTAGAGCGATCATCGCGCTGGCCAACGCCTCGCTTGCGCCACACGTCACGAGCACCTCAGTGGCCGGATCGAAGGCGAGGCCGTAGAACCGTTGCTGATGCTCGACGATTGCTTCGCGGAGCGTTGGGACACCGAGCAGCGGCGGGTACTGGTTCTGACCGCTGTTGATCGCCTCGATCGCAGCGTCGAGTACCTCACGGGGACCATCGGTGTCCGGGAATCCCTGGCCGAGATTGACCGAGTCGGTCGCGACCGCCAAGGCCGACATCTCGCCGAAGATCGTCGTGCCAAGCCCCTGGAGTCGCGCCGACAGGAACGGTTGCCGCTCGCCCGTCATCGCCGTTTGCCCGTCATGATGATGTATCCGCCAGGTGTTCCGGGCCGAATGACTGCGGCAGCAAGCCCTCCAGCGTGAACGTCTCTCGAACCCCGCTGCCGTCGGCTGCGTAGATGGGGATGTCCAGCTTGGCGAATTCGCGGATCCGCTGCCGGCATCCGCCGCAGCAGGTGCCCAGGTTGTCGCCGTCGCAGACTGTGAGGACCGCAACGATCTCTCGTTCGCCCGCTGCGCACATCGCTGCGATCGCCCCAGCCTCGGCACACGCCCCTTGGGGATACGCCGCGTTCTCGACGTTGCAGCCGGCGAAAATCCTGCCGGTTGCAGTGAGTAACGCTGCGCCGACCAAGTAGTTCGAGTACGGCGCATACGCGTTGCGCTGCACGGCAAGCGCTGCGGCGAACAGTTCCGGAACACGCGACTCAGGTGTGGGATCCACGAAGCCGACGCTAGCGGGGCGCGGTAAGGTCGCGAGCAGACGAACGGCAGCGCGAAACAGCAGGGGGCCTACCGTGAAAGTTGCGATCAGCACGGGCGGCGGCGATGCCCCCGGTCTCAATGCGGTCATTCGAGCCGCGACACTCTCGGCGTTGCGACGCGGTTGGGACGTTGTCGGCATCCGCGAGGGTTTCACCGGCTTGATGAACCCCGGCAAATACCCGGCGGGTGACGGGGTGTTCGAGATGACCCGCCAGACCGTCCGCGGCATCGGCCATCTCGGCGGCACCATCCTTGGCAGCACCAACATCGGCAATCCGTGCGAGTATCCGGTTCAGCAAGCCAACGGCAGTTGGATCAACGTCGATCGCACCGTTGAACTCGTCGAGATGTTCGCCGACGCTGGAATCGACGCCCTGATCACCATCGGCGGCGATGGTTCACTCGGCATCGGACGGCGGTTGTCCGAGGCCGGGCTCAAGGTGGTTGGGGTTCCCAAGACCATCGACAACGACCTCGACAAGACCTCGGCGACATTCGGCTTCGACACCGCCGTCGAGTTCGCCACCGACTGCATCGATCGGGTCTTCAGCACCGCAACATCTCACAATCGGGTGATGGTGGTCGAGGTGATGGGTCGCTACGCGGGCTGGATCGCGCTGCACGCCGGCATTGCCGCGACTGGTGGATTGCTGGTGCTGGTATGCGGGAAGTGGCTCAGTCGGAGACTGGCTGAAAGCGGCGCGGACCAGCCGCTGCGGCCCTCGGCCATGACGCTCGAGGTCGAGCGCTGAGCAGGACTACTGGAACTACTGTGCCCATGAAGCCATCGCCC
>JANOQU010000449.1:0-2016 GCA_031422355.1 Actinomycetes bacterium | reverse complement strand
CCGGCAAGCATGGAACAACTTCCAAGAGTTGCCAGTCGTCGCCGACCGCGTTCCGCCATCAATGTCATGGGCGCAGATTATTGACCGGGCAACTCGTAATCCGCAAAGCGGTCCCGCAACGTCTTCTTGCTGAACTTGCCGACGCTGGTCTTTGGCACCTCGTCGATGAAGACGACGTCGTCGGGAACCTGCCACTTCGCCAGCCGCGGCGCGAGGAACTCGATGACCTCGTCCTTGGTCATCTCCTCGCCCTCTTTGAGAACCACGCACGCCAGCGGCCGCTCGCTCCACTTCGCGCTCGGTACACCCACGACGGCGGCTTCTTTGATCTTCGGGTGAGCCATCAGCTCGTTCTCGAGTTCGACCGAACTGATCCACTCGCCGCCACTCTTGATCAGGTCCTTGGTGCGGTCGACGAGGCGGATCCGGCCCGTCGGGTCCATCACCGCAACGTCGCCAGTCTTCAGCCATCCGTCCGCGGTGAAGCTTTCGCCCGAGCGCGGATCGTCGTAGTAATCCTTTGCGATCCACGGGCCCCGACATTGCAGTTCACCACTGGTCTCGCCATCACGCGGTACCGACGCGGTCGTGTCGGGTTCGACGACTCGACAGTCGACACCGAACGAGATGATGCCGACGGCGGCGTTGAGCTCAGCCTGGGCCTCGGCAGCAAGCGTGCGCTCCTCGGCCGTCAGGAAATTGACGGCTGCGATCGGGCTGGTCTCGGTCATGCCCCAAGCCTGCAGGATCGGCAAACCAGTCACCTCTCGGTAGGCCTCGCTCAGCGCCTTCGGAACGGCCGACCCGCCGCACGGAATGACCCGCAGGTGGCTGGTGTCGCGGCCCTTCAGTTCTGGAAGAACGCCCATCCAGATCGTCGGAACGCCTGCCGCGACCGTGACCTTTTCGTTGACGATCAAGTCGGCAACGGCCTTGCCGGACAGGTCAGGCCCTGGCATCACCAGCGCTGCTCCTGATGCCACAGCAGCATGGGCGAGACCCCAGGCGTTGGCGTGGAACATCGGCACGACCGGCAGGATGATGTCGCTTTCGCGGGCGCCGAGCGAATCCACGGTCATCGCTGCCATGGTGTGCAAGTACGTGCTGCGATGGCTGTAGACCACGCCCTTGGGATTGCCGGTGGTGCCGCTGGTGTAACACATGCTGGCCGCCGTGTTTTCGGGAACGATCTTCCATTCGATCGGGTCCGACGCTGCGAGCAGTTCCTCGTAGTTGTGCAATGGCAGGCCGTTGAGGTCGCTCGGGATCTCTCCCTTGCCGTCGTCCATCAACACCAGATGCTTGACCGTCTCGAACGTCTTGAGCAACGGCTGCAACAGGGCTAGGAGCGAACGGTCGACAAAGATGACCTCGTCCTCAGCGTGATTGGCGATGTACGTCAGTTGCTCTGGGAACAGCCGAATGTTCAAGGTGTGCAGGACGCGGCCGCTACACGGTGCGGCAAAGTACAGCTCGAGGTGGCGCGCCGTGTTCCATGCGAACGTAGCCACCCGGCCACTTGCAGAGATGCCCAGCGTGTCGAGCACACCACCAACTCGGCGAGTTCGGTCGGCCCACGTGCGGTAGTCGGTGCGCTCCAGCCCAGTTGCCGTGGATGTCGTGATCGTCTTGTTCGGGTGGTATTGCTCGGCCCGATCAAAGAGATGAACAATCGACAGTGGCGTGTCCTGCATCAGACCTTGCATGTGGTGTGCCCCCTGCGGAGATGAGCCGTTCGATCGAACGGCGGGATGGACGCGGCTGCAACCCCCAGCCGACGGACCATAGGTTACTGTCGAGCGCATCGTGGACGAAGCCCCTCTGGAAGAACCGAACGCCCAGCCCCAGCCCGAGCCGGCGCCCCAGACCCTGCCCGAGTCTGGGCGAAGCATCCGGCTTCGTTATCTCGTCGCCGGGTTTGCAGTTCTCGTTGCGTGCACCCAGATCGGGGCGATCTTCTTCGCGCCACTCATCAAGCGCAGTCCGGAGTTGTTGTTGGCGCTTTCATCGCGGATG
>JANOQU010000448.1:0-3928 GCA_031422355.1 Actinomycetes bacterium | reverse complement strand
CGACCGGGTCGATGATCAAACCGGTCAGATCGACCGACTTACGGATCACCGGGCGGTGCATCTGGCTGGCCGCCGGTACGTCGATCAGCAGGTCGCCGAGAACCTTGGCGGTGCAGCCGAGCCGCCCACCGTCTTCCAGCGGTCGGCGGCCGTGATAGGCGTGCTCGGTTGCGCCGATCGACGAGAGATGATCGGGATTGCTGTGGATTCCCTGCTTGTCGAAGTGGCCGAACGTCGGCACGACTTGGCAACGCCCGCAGATGCCTCGTCCACCACACACCGAATCGAGATCAGCGCCAAGACGGCGCGCAGCATCGAGCACGGTGCAGCCAGCCTCGACTTCGCCGCGGCGACCAGAAGGGGTGAAGACGACCGTGGGCATCCCGATTAGCTCAGGCCGGCGCGACTGTGTCGCGCGATCGACGACCGCCGCGGCGGCCGCCTGATTCGCTACCGCTCGTCGACGAGCCGGGATCGCGGTTTGCCTTGATCCATGAGCCGCAATGCTGGTCCGCTCCGCAGAGCACGTTGGCCGCCATGATCGCGTTCTTGACATCGCTGTGCATTGGATTGGTGATCGCCGACGTCATCCCGTGACTCATCGCCATTGCGAGGAATGTTCCACTGATGACGTGACGGTTGGGCAGCCCGAAGCTGATGTTCGACGCGCCGCAGGTGGTGTTGACCTTGAGTTCCTCATGGAGTCGGCGAACCAAGCTGAACACCTGCAGGCCGGCGGTTCCCATCGCTCCGATCGGCATCACCAACGGATCGACGACGACGTCGCTGGCAGGAATCCCGAAGTCGGCGGCCCGATTGACGATCCGCTTAGCCACTTCGAATCGAACGTCTGGGTCTTCTGAGATGCCGGTCTCGTCGTTGGAGATCGCGACCACCGCAGCGCCGTATTTGGCAACCAGCGGCAGTACCCGCTCGAGCACTTCTTCTTCGCCCGTTACCGAGTTGACGAGCGGCTTGCCCTGGTAGACGGCGAGGCCGGCTTCAAGTGCCGCGATGATCGAGGAATCGATCGAGAGCGGAACGTCGGTGATCGCCTGGACCAACTGGATCGCTCTGGCGAGCATCGCTGGTTCGTCGGCCAGCGGAATCCCTGCATTGACGTCCAGCATCTGGGCGCCAGCGGCAACCTGCTCGAGCGCATCCTTTTCAACCCGGGAGTAGTCGCCGGCCTTCATCTCCTCGGCCAGCAACAAGCGGCCGGTCGGGTTGATCTTTTCGCCGATCATCACGAACGGGCGGCCCCAGCCAATGACGACCTCTTTGGTCGCTGAGCTCAAGATTGTGTCGGTCATCTCTGTGTTCCATACATGTCGGGTGCATGCGTGATGGCGTTCATGTCGCTTTGGAGTTCATGTCGGTGGGCTATCGGTGCGTTCGGAATCCGGTCGGTCCGGATCCCATCCGCCGGTCTCGACCCACAACTTCAGGCGCGCCGACGGGAATTCGCTCTCGATCCGTTCGGATTCGGCCAAAACGGCAGCGGCGTAGTCGCCAGCGAAACCGTCAGGAAGCGCAACGGTGCTGCGTCGCCATTCCTGCACATATTCGCCCGAGGTCTTTTTGTTGGCCTTCATCGCAGCTCGGTCGATCGCGCCTTGAAAGCGCTGAGGCAGGATCCGCTGGTGTTTGTTCTCGCCGCTGCCGCCGTTGACCTGGGCAGGAATATCGCGCCAGGAAATGATCACCAATTCGTCTCGATTGCCGCGCCGCGCCATTAGCGCTCCGCCGTAACAAGGTCGGACGCTCGACGGTCTGCCAGCGCGGAAATGGACACTGCCACCACGTCGGCGAGGCCGGCACGGCCGACGAACCGTCGCTCGAATCCCAAGCCGAGTCGCGCTGCTGCGGCCGTTGCCCGGGCCGTAATGTCGACATCCTCGGTCTGGGCGAGCAGCAACAATCGGGTGTAGTTACCGAAGTACATGTCGCGGAGTTCAGGTGCCCGATCGAGTCCGAGCCCGTTCCAGACCAGCGCGTCGAAGTGCTTGGCCAGGAAGTCCGTGAGGTAGAGCGTGCCCAATTCCTGCTCATGCAATTCGGCGAACATTGCCGATCCAGCGAAGAACTCATAGCAGTGTGCGCCAGGAAGGCGCTGCACGCTTGGGAAGTCAGCCAGCATTGCGTCGAGCAATCCGCCGGTCCCGCAGTCGGCATAGGCAAGGAACACGGCTCGCTCGGCGTCAGCGGCCGCCTGCACGAGTGGGCGTACATCAACAACGATCCGTTCCGGCCGGTTGTGATGGTTGGCCGGCAGGTAGATCACCTCGACAGCGTCGCGAAGACCGGCGGACGTCAGCACCGCGCGAAGATCCGCGGTGAGGGCGCCGCACGCAATGACGAGCGGTCGGGGTCGGGCCGAGTCGCTGTCGGCAGCGCGGTAATAGGTGGACAGGCAATCGGTGGAACGAGTCAACTGGACCGATCCGCCTCAGACGGCGACGGCGTTTGCCGCGCGAATCGCCGCGCGCCGAGCTTGGACCAACGACTTCGCAGTCTCGGCTGCGACAGCGGCATCACGGCAATACGCGTCGGCGCCGATCGCCGTCCCGAACTCTTCGTTCAACGGTGCACCGCCGACGATCACGATCTGGTCGTCACGTCGACCCTGTTCCTTGAGGGTGTCGATGACGACCTTCATGTAGGGCATCGTCGTGGTCAGCAGCGCCGACATACCCAAGATGTCCGGCTTGTGCTCGTCGAGCGCGCTGAGGAACTGCGCCGCGTCGGTGTTGATCCCGAGGTCGATTACTTCGAACCCGGCACCTTCGAGCATCATCGCGACCAGATTCTTGCCGATGTCGTGGATATCGCCCTTGACCGTGCCGATCACGACCTTGCCAACGGGCTCGGCCCCTGTTTCTGCGAGCAGCGGCCGCAGGATCTCCATCCCGCCCTTCATTGCGTTGGCGGCGAGCAGGACTTCGGGGACGAAGAGAATGCCATCGCGGAAGTCGATGCCCACGATTCGCATTCCCTCGACCAGCGCATCGTTGAGCACCCGGTCTGGACCCCAACCGCGCCCCAGCAGCAAGTTGGTGCCCTCTTTGATCTCCGGACCCATGCCGTCGTACAAGTCGTCGTGCATCTGGGCTACGAGGTCTTCGTCATTCAGATCCGCAAGGACGATGTCGTCGTCAGCCATGAAAATTCTCCCGAGATTGGAGGGCGTGCTGGAAAGATTGCGTTTGGAAAGGCTCTGATTCCACGATACGGCAAAACTCTAGATCGTGGAAGACATACCGGTCAATCGGTGATTGCAGTCTAGGGGCGCCGACCTGCCCGGCTCACTCGTCGGGCTAGATTGACGCCCATGGCCAGCGCATCTTCGGGGATCCAATCGATCGAGCGCGCCTTTTCGGTACTGCTCGCAGTCGCAACGGAGCCAGCCGGAATCACCGATGTCTCCCGCCGGGTGGCCTTGCCGGTCAGCACCGTTGCCCGGCTGCTGGCCACACTCGAGCACCTGGAAGCCGTCATCCGACAAGACGATGGGGTCACGTACCGGATCGGGCCGACGGTCAGCCGCCTTGCAGCCGGCAACGACACCACCCTCATTGGCAGGGCCAGACCGTTCCTGGCAGAACTGGTCGAGCGCGTCCACGAGACTGCCGGCCTATCGGTGCTGGAGGGCGACGAGGTGCTCTACCTCGACCACGTCGAAACCGACAATGCAGTCCAGATCCGCGACTGGACCGGTGAACGCATCCCGCTCCATTTCGTCCCGTCAGGTTTGGTGTTGCTCGCTTATCAACCCCAAGAGCGCATCGACACCTACCTCGCCGGCGAACTCGCCAAGGCGACCGAGAACACCAGCGCCACCGCCGCCGAGATCGAGCTTCGATTGGCTGGAATCCGAACCAAAGGCTTCGCCTGGGCCGTCGACGAGCTACAGATCGGCATCACCTCG
>JANOQU010000447.1:0-15556 GCA_031422355.1 Actinomycetes bacterium | reverse complement strand
CCGATCTCGTCGGCGAGTTCGGTTCCCTTGTCTGCCTGGAGATCGGCGACGACCACTTTGGCTCCCTTGCTCGCGAGCAGGCGGGCCGTTGCCGCACCAATTCCCGATGCTCCACCCGTGACGATTGCGCTGACTCCGTTGAGGTCCATGTTGGTCACGCTATTCCGAGCCTGCTGCACCAGACGATTCCGCGCCGCGCTTGCAAGAGTTTGCACCAAATGTGACCGCCAGCCAGGCAAAAAGATGCGCGGAAGTGGTTGGTCGAGGTGGTTAGAGAGGTCGTTAGAACAGGGTTGTCGGCGGCAGGGTCGGGTCGGCAGCTGCCGGCGAAACCTCGGTCTGGTCGAAGGGGCCGTTGCTGGCGGCGACGGCAAGCTGATCGACGAGGTCGTTCATCCGGTTGCCGCTATGGCCCTTGACCCACCGAAACGTATGGCGGGCTGGGTCGTACAACTCGAACATCGGCTTCCACAGGTCCTGATTGGCGACCGGCTGCTTCTGAGAGTTCCTCCACCCGTTACGGCGCCAGTTCAGATACCACTTGTTGTTGACGCAGTTGACCACGTACGTGGAGTCCGAAACGACCGTGAACGCACCGGTGAGGGTCCGCAACGCTTCGAGCGCCGCCATGATCTCCATCCGCTGATTCGTCGACTGACGCTCGCCACCGAAACCTCTCGGGTGACCCTCCGGCGCCACGGCCCACGCCCAGCCACCGGGACCGGGGTTGCCCTTGCATGCGCCATCGGTGAAGACCTCGATACTGCTGGGGCGGGCCGAAGTACTCACGGCGAGGAGTTTGCCAGCGATCTGGCCGGCTTGGGCGCTACTGACGAGTAACCCTGACAGACTGTACGCATGATCTTTGACGGCTTCGTCAACCAACTGCCCGACATCGACCCGACCGAGACCCAGGAGTGGCTCGAGAGCCTCGACGCCGTGGTCGACGCCCACGGCAAGACGAGGGCTCGGTTCCTGCTCACCAAATTGCTCGAACGTGCCCGAGAGGCTCAGGTCAGCTTCCCGGCGTCGGTCAGCACGCCGTATATCAACACGATTCCTCGTGAGCACGAACCGTGGTTCCCGGGCGATCAATACCTCGAACAGCGCGTCCGGGCCTACATCCGCTGGAACGCGGCGATGATGGTGGTCAAGGCAAACAAGTACGCCGACGGGATCGGCGGCCACCTGTCCACGTTCGCCAGCAGCGCTGCGCTCTACGAGACGGGTTTCAACCACTTCTTCCGCGGCAAAGACGACGGTACCAACGGTGACCAGATCTACTTCCAGGGTCACGCTGCGCCCGGCATCTACGCAAGGGCCTTCCTGGAGGGTCGCCTCAGCGAAGACGACCTCGATCATTTCCGGCGCGAGATCGGACGAAATGGTCAGGGTCTGAGCAGCTATCCCCATCCGCGTCTGATGCCCGATTTCTGGGAGTTCCCGACGGTCAGCATGGGCCTCGGCTCGCTGACCGCGCTGTACCAGGCCCGATTCAACCGTTATATGCACAACCGGCGCCTCGACGACACCAGCCAGAGCCGAGTGTGGGCATTCCTCGGTGACGGCGAGTGTGACGAGCCCGAGACACTCGGCAGTATCTCCCTCGCCAGCCGCGAGAAACTGGACAACCTGATCTTTGTCGTCAACTGCAACCTGCAGCGTCTCGACGGACCAGTGCGCGGTAATGGCAAGGTCATCCAAGAGCTTGAAGCGACGTTCCGAGGTGCGGGTTGGAATGTGATCAAGGTGATCTGGGGCAGCAAGTGGGACGACCTGCTTGCCAAGGACAAAGACGGCGTCCTGCTAAATCAGATGAACAACACCGTCGATGGTGCCTTTCAGCGCTACACGGTCGAGGACGGCAACTTCATCCGTGAGAACTTCTTCGGCCCGGATCCACGGCTTCGGGCGATGGTGTCAGATTTGTCCGACGACGACTTGCGCAACTTGCCCCGCGGCGGCCACGACTATCGCAAGCTGTACGCCGCCTACAAGGCTGCTACCGACAATCTCGGCAGCGGCGCGCCGACCGTCATCTTGTGCAAGACAGTCAAGGGCTGGACGCTCGGGCCGTCGGTCGAGGGCCGCAATGCCACGCACCAGATCAAGAAACTGACCACAGAGCAGTTGATGGTCTTGCGTGATCGGCTGTTCCTCAAGGACGAGATTCCCGACAGCGCGTTCGACAACGATGCGATGCCGTACTACCGGCCGCCGGCTGACAGCGTCGAATACCAGTACATGATGGAGCGCCGCCGTGCCCTCGGCGGCAGTATCCCCAAGCGCGTCACCCGCGCCCGGCGACCGCTGCAATTGCCGGATCCGGCGGTGTTCAACGAACTGCGCAGCGGTTCGGGCAATCAAGCGGTGAGCACCACGATGGGTTTCACACGCCTCTTGCGAAGCCTCGCCCGCGACCCCGAGTTCGGCGAGCGGGTGGTCCCGATCATCCCTGACGAAGCCCGTACATTCGGGATGGACTCGCTGTTCCGAGAGTTGAAGATCTACGCATCGCAGGGCCAGATGTACGAGCCGGTCGACCACGATCTGTTGTTGTCATACGCCGAATCATCCGACGGCCAGATTCTGGAAGAGGGCATCACCGAAGCGGGCGCGATGGCCAGTTTCATTGCGGCCGGAACGTCGTACGCGACCCGTGGCGTGCCGATGGTGCCGTTCTACACGTTTTACTCGATGTTCGGTTTCCAGCGAGTTGGCGACTTGATCTGGCAGGCTGCGGACGCTCGTACCAAGGGCTTCCTGATGGGCGCTACCGCCGGCCGAACGACCTTGCTCGGTGAAGGCCTCCAACATCAAGATGGCCACAGTCTTGTTCTTGCAACCACGGTTCCGGCCGTCCAGGCCTACGACCCAGCGTTCGCATACGAGGTCGCAGCAATCGTGAACCTCGGCCTGCAACGGATGTACGGCCCCGCCAACGAGGACGTCTTCTACTACCTCACCCTGTACAACGAGAACTACCCGATGCCGGCAACGCCCGACCGTGAAGGGATCGATGCCGAGATCGTGCGCGGGTTGTACCGCTGGAAGGAAGCTCCCGAAGCCGGTATCAAGGCGACGCTGATCTTCTCGGGCTCGGCTCACTCAGCAGTGCGCGAAGCCGCCGAGCAGTTGTTCACCCACTATGGCGTCGGCTGTGAGCTGTGGTCGGCGACCAGCTACAAGGCGCTCCGTGAGGACGCCCTGGCGATCGAACGTTGGAACCGGCTGCATGCCGATTCCACGCCTAGGGTGCCGATCGTGACCGGTTTGCTGCAGGGCTGCCCCGGACCGATCGTGGCGGCGACAGACTTCATGAAGATCGTCCCAGAGCAGGTCGCCCGATTCGTGCCGAACAAGCAGTTCGTACCGTTGGGCACCGACGGCATGGGCCGCAGCGATACTCGCGAGGCGCTGCGCCGACACTTCGAGGTCGACGCAGCAAACATCGTGGTCGCCACCCTCGCCGCGCTGGCAACAGAAGGCACCGTGGAGCAATCCGCTGTCAAGGACGCAATCACGCGGTACGGCATCGATCCCGAAGCCGTCGACCCCTACATCGTCTGACCCCGTTGCCTGGGTTCGGCATCGCCGACACGGCTGGCAAGTCACCTCGCGAGGTACCTACGCCCACCAACCGTTGACGTCGATGATCACGTGGGCGTCGCTGGACACCAATACACACAGTTGGCCCGAAGCGGACAGCGGCATCTGGGCACCATTGGCGATCGCGTCGCCGAGGGCGAAGTTGACCGTCGACGTTGCTGGCTGAGGCCCGCACGGCCACGCCGTGAGGAAACCCGCATTGGTTCCGCCGGTGACGGTGAAGTTGACCGAGACCGCTCTGGCATTTGCAGAGATGCCTCTGGTTCCAGCTACCTGGAGAACGATGGTCTGGCCCTTCGGTGCGGGATTGCCGCCGGTGCCGAGGTTCATTTCCGGTCGATTGCGATCGCGTGTGTCGGAGAGTGGAACGGAGCGGTCGGGCTGAATCGCAGTGTCGCAGCATCGGCGATGTATCCGGTGATGTCGACGATCAACTCGACATCGGTCGAGGTAAAGAAACACACCGTGCCATCGTTGGCAACCGGTGCCAGCACAACGTTCGACTTGGCGCTACCCGGGACGGGATTCAAGCTCGACGCGATCGGCATCGTCGTGCCGCACGGGAACACAGTGACATACCCCGGATTCGACGGGTCGGCGCTCGTGACGTTGAGGCTGACCAGACGAGCGGCGGTTGGGACGCCGGCGACGCCTGCAACCGTCAACGCTGTGATCGAGCCAGCCGAGAGTCGGCCCGGAGCTCCAATTCCCGATCGACTATCCATCAGCCGAGCAGGCGTGACCGATGCGAATCGGCCAGCACCTGCTGCGGCGTAGTAGCCGTTGACGTCGATCAACAAGTCCGCTGCGACCGGGGAGAAGACGCAGAGACCGCCGTTGACGTCCAAGGGCACACTCGCACCATTCGGCACCGTCTCGTTCGCTGCAAAGTTGAGCGTCGAGACGACAGGACGTTCTGGCGAACAGTTCCAGACCGTGAGATATCCGCCGTCGGCCGCCCCAGCGATGGTGAAATTCGCGCTGATCGCTTGGGCCCCAACCGGGATGCCGGCGGTTCCAGTCAGCTGAATTCGTCTCGCCAGCACGGGCTGTAGCCGAGTCGCACCAAGGTTCGAACGAGTGTCGACGACGCGTGTCGGGGCAAGCGGCTGCAGCGTTGCACCGTTGGGCGTACCCAATGGCACCGTGACCGGAGCGGGCTGGACGCCTGTGGCGGCCGTCGGGTCGACCGTGAACGTCCACGACACGGAGCGGGCCGACGTCGCGACCGACACCGCCAACGTGGTGTTCGGCAGCGTCACTCTCGGAACGACGACGACTGCATTGTTCCCCGCGAGGATCTGCTGAGCAACTCCGGTGGTGTTCAGCGACGAAAGAACGCACGTTTCGATGGGTGCCCCGCCAGCGGTGGTGAGTGATGCTGTGGGGTTCGTTGCGAAGGCTTCCGGCATGAGCGCGACGATCGGTAGACCGGCGGTACCGACCCAACCGCAGAAGCTGAGCGGATTCGGACTCTCGGCGATGAAGCGGTTGAGACTGGTTGTCGTACCGTCACCCGGGAACAGGATCGGTGCCGTCTGCGGTGCGGCCTGGCCGAGACCATTCAGAACGTCAAGTGTTCCGCCGGAACGCCACGGCGAAGTCGACGCGTTGTCACACTTTCCGAAACCGACTCGCTGAAGGTTCGGGCGGAGAACTCCGATGGCATGAAATGGGCCGGTCATCCAGAGTTCGATGTGATTCCGCGACGTCTCCTGGAACACGCTCGAGACTGCGACGTTGCCGCTATTACCCGCAATGTCGCCATTCGCCGTATACCCGGCTTTGCCAGGCACTTCATCGTGAGCAATCCCGTTCAGGAGCATGTAGCACGAGTGATTGAGTGAACCCGCTGACAACGACGGATCCTCCACGACAGACTGCAATCCAGCCATCGCCCTGAAGTAGTTCACGACCGTCAACCAGTCGGACTCAGGAGCAATGAAGGGAGGGGTCGCAGCGACCGCTGGGCCAACCGCAGATCCGATTAGAGCGCTGAGCGCGCCGAAAGCGACTGCGAACAGGCCTCGGCCAGTCCAACGGTGACGCTCTCGGCTCTTGACGCTCTCTGTTCCAGGCACGCTCAGGCATCGGCATATGCCAGGAAGTGCTGAAGGCGAATTTACATCAGGTCACAGATCCGGACCATATTGACAAAACCTTTCGAATTGCCTGACGGAACCCGGACAAAGTCTTGACGACTTGCAGACCCATTCGAGGTTGACCAAGCCCTCAGAGCGCAGGCGGCCAGGGCAACGTGGGATGCAGCGCGCGCAGATGAGCCAACGACTCGTTGACCGACATGTTCGTCACCCCGATCATCGAGCCCGACTGCACTCGATATCGCCCGAGCATCTCCGGCACCAGTACTCCGCGGTCGCCGCGACTCGCAAGGCGCAGCCACAGTTCCCAATCCTCCCAACCGAACACGAGCGGATCATCGATTCGATAGCCACCGAGGGACTCGAGCACGCTCCGCCGGATCATCGTCTGGGCATCGATGTAGTTCGCCGAGCAGAGCCATTCCGGATTCCAGGCGAAGCCGCTGACCACGCCGGCCGAAGCGCCGAACTGTTCGAGGGCGGAGTAGGCGAACGCAGCATCAGGATTGGCGGCGAGGGCGTCGACCAACCTTCGTAGGCATGTCGGGTAGACCAAGTTGTCCGCGTCCATCACCATCACCAGGTCGGCTCGACACGCGGCGATCCCGGAATTGCGTGCCGCAGCAAGGCCCTCGTTGGCGTCCTTTGCCAACAGAACCATCGGCACCTCGGGATGAGCGAGCAGGTAGTCAAGCGCAACTTTGCGACTGTTGTCGGTCGCGTGATCCTCGACGATCACCACTTCGATCGAAACATCTGCACTGGCGAGGATGCTGTCGAGAGTTTCGGCAACGAGCGACTCGTAGTCATAGAGCGTTACAAGGACGGAGACATCCGGACGCTGCGACCGCTCATCCGCCGAGATCCGTGCGTACGCAGGGGTCTCGAAGCATTGGATGTTCTGCTCTGCGCTGTGGCGCAACATCAGCCGCACGGCCTCGAGCCGACGCAACGTCTCGCTCTCGCCGAGAACGAGTTGTTTGGCTGTGCTGAGCACGCTCGAGAACGGCCGGAATGGGCCGAGCCGTTTCGGACCCTCGGCCCCTCCCTCGCGAAGTCTCCATGTGCCGCGCCGATGTGCCCCACTACCAACGTGTCGTTCAAGTTGCGGCAAGACGTCGGCCTCGATCCCGGCCAGGGCTGCAGCGAGCGATGCCGTCAGCGGCAATTCCTCCGTCACGGCACGTCGTGCAGCAACAGACATGGCGTGCAGTCGGTCCGGCTCGGCGAGCAGATCTGCAAGTGCGTCGGCCATTTCACCCTGTTCGACGCTGACGAAATGGGTGCCGGCGATGAGCGGCGCGTAGCCCTGCGACGGCTCGGTGATGACAACGCAGCCATTCGCCATGGTCTCGACCATCCGTACCCATTCGAAGTACGCCGGCGGCTCCGTGCCCGGCGGCAAATGGGTACTCCGGTCGCGGTGAACGTTGACCAGGATCTTGGCCCGACCAAGCAGCTCGTATTTTTCGGCCGCGAAGACGACCCCGGGGGTACCCGGTCTGACCGGCTTGTCGAACGGAAACAGGCGGAGTTCGCTGCGATGGTTCCACAACGCGGGCGCGAGTCCGGCGAGCGCCGCGCCGCGGCGCGGGTCGAGGCTGCCCATGAACAACGCATCGATGTCCCGTTCAGCGATGCCGATGCGCGGCAATCCGCTTGCAGACTCGGCGACCATTGACGGCACGGCTCCGAATGGCAACCGCCGAGCATTGACTCCGAACGCATTCAAGGCCTCGGTGCCATGTTCGTTGATGTCGAAGGCAAGGAGGCCGCGCTGGCAGGCGTCGAGAGACAGGTGGAACCAGGGCGTATTCGGTTGCTCGGTGCAGATGGCCACGCTGCAGGCCGCGCCACGTTGCAACGCGGGCACCGGAGCATCGAAGAGAACGAAGAACTCGTGTGGTGCGACGACCAAGTTGATGCTGCCGTCCAGTTCCGGAAGTCGATCGCTGACGACGCTGGCCGATCGACCGAGCAGTGTCGCTGCCTCGACGAAGACAGACGCGATGTCACGCATGAACTCGTTGCCGTCGGCTGCAACGAAGACATTGACGTTGGCCGCGGAATCGGCTGACCCGTGGCTCATCGTCGAGTCGTGTTGCGAGCCGTGCGCCGCATCTTGTTGACGATCCGCACGATCACTCCGCGTTTGTCCGGATGCCGCAGGGCATCGCGACCGATCTGGCGAAGCAACGTCTTGCGACTCATTGCGACCGGCAGTTCGGCAACCAGAGTGCGGATCTGCTGACGTCGTTCCAGTGCCTCCCTGCGGAGTTCGTCGATCGCCGCCTCGGCTGCGAGGACTCGGCGGAGGAGGTCTGCATTCTCCGCACGCAACCGCTCGACTTCGGCGACGCCAGTTTCAGAACTGCCAATTTCAGACGACGGCACGCGCATCAATCCTTCGTCGGTCGGCGCAGAATCGACACCGTTTCATTGTGGGTGAATAGGCGGCCGAACCGCCGAGGGAACGGGAACGACCGGATCGAGGCGACCTCTAAGTTCAACGCCGCCGCAAGGCGACGAACCGCTGCGCCATCGACGAACCGAACATGGGTCGAGTCGCTGCGTTGCCCGCGTTCTTGGGGCGTGATCACAATGACTTGTCCACCCGACTTCACGAACGCAAGGTAGTGGCTGACTAAGGCGATCGCTTCGTGCTCGGTCATGTGCTCGACGACGTGGGCAAACAGGGCCGAATCGAACCGTTGAGGAACTGCATACTCGCTCGTCCCGAACGATTCGGTGGTGAACGCCACCAACCCGTTCGCCTGGCAGGCCGCAACACAGTCGATGTTGTGGTCGACGCCCACGCCAATCCCGTCGAGGTGGGCCAGGTTGCGGCCGAGACCGCACCCGACGTCGAGAACGAATCCGGGCTTCAACCGGCGCAAGTTCCAGCGGTAGGGACGTTGTGGGTCCAGGATCCGGCGCACGATTCCGCCGCGCTGGGAGAGGCGAGCGAGGCGTTGCGCATAGGCCGGATCGGCCGTGGAGGTCGGCTTGGTGTCGGCCATCTCCCCAGCTTACGGGCCACCATCGATGGCCGTCCGTTCTCGCGTCACAGATAGCCTGGCAGGGTGCGTTTGGTACCGGCGATCTCGTTTGTGATCCCGTACTACAGCAACCGCGGCTACCTGCTCGAGGCGATCGACAGCGTGCGTCACCAAACTCGTGACGATTGGGAATTGGTCGTCGTCGACGACGCGGGGCCGGAACCGATCGACCGACTCGTCGCCGATCTCGCCGACAACCGGATCACGGCGGTCCGGAACCCGATCAACCTCGGACTTGCCGCGAACTGGAACCGATGCATCGATCTCGCCAGGGCGCCGTGGGTCACGCTGCTGCACGCTGACGACCGCCTGACGCCGGGTTACGCAGAGGCAGTGTTGACCGCAATCGAACGCGACCCCGGTCTCGCTGCAGTGTTCACCGACACCGAGATCATCGGAGCAGACGGACAGCGGGCCCGCTCATTGCCTGATGCCGTGAAGCGCCTCGCCCGCCGCCCGCCTCAGGACCATGACCTGAGCGGTGACGATGGTCTCGCCTCGATCCTGTTCAACAACTACGTCTTCTGCCCGACGCTGTGTCACCGGAGGGGTATCGGTGGCGAAAACCGATTCGACGATCGCTGGCGGATGGTGATGGATCTCGATCACACGGCTCGATTGCTGCTCGGAGGCGAACGCCTGCACGCGATCCGCCAACCGCTTTATCAATACAGACGCCATCGGTCGAACCAGACGGCAGCTCTGACCGCAAGTGCGATTCGGTTCGAGGAAGAGATCGAGTTATATCGCGAATGCGCGGCCGCCGCGGCCGCCATTGGCTGGACACGTTCGGCTCGTGTAGCCCGACGACGCGCGATGGTACGGGTCCACCTCTTGCTGCAAGCCGGGGTCGACTTCGCAAGCCGTCGCTTCAGCTCGTCGCGACACAAAGCGCAAGTCCTCGTTCGAGATCTCCGATCGACAAAAACCGAGACCGAAACTCTCGACGAGGTCCTCACCAGGATGAGCCACAGGACGGGCGGCCGAGTTGGGTTCGCAACGGCGGTTGATCTCATCCGCGAGGAGCGCGACACACGGTGATCTCGATCTGCTGCAAGAGGGCATTCGTCCGCGCTGCGAGCAAGTGAGCTATACAAGGCGGATGGGGCACGGGCGGGAGTCGAAGGCGAGCCTGCGGGAACGGGCGCGACCGTTCGGGGCGGACCTGCTGTTCTTCGTGTTCGCGATGGTTCTCATCGTGACATGGGTGGTGGCGACCCCGCGGTGGGCTGTTCCGGACGAAACGGTGCATGTGTTCAAAGCCTTCGGAACCGCGCACCGCCAATTGCTCGGTCATGAGATCGTCACCGATCCACCGACCCCGTCGAACTTCCGCCGATTCGACGGCCCGATCGAGCTCGGCGTCGGCGACCTGAGGTGTTACTTCTACAAGCCGAACGTCCCTGCTGGATGCGATGTCGGTGCGGATCCGAACCTGGTGTCGTCGGCAGCGCGATATCCCCCGTACTACTACGCGCTGGTCGGCGGCGGCGCAAGACTTGTCGGTGAGTCCACGAACGTGCACGCCTACCGAGTGGCGTCGGCGCTGCTGTGCTCTGTCGGGCTCGTCATCGCCTTCGCGCTGATTCGTCGATCCAAATCCAGACGGCTGACCCCATTGATCCTGGTCACGCTGACCCCGATGGCGCTCTACATGATGTGTTCCGTCAATCCGAACGCAACCGAGATCGCAGGCTTCATCATGATCTGGGCAATGGTGGTGCGACTCTGCACGGACGACGAATTGTCCAAGAACATGACGCTCGCGATGTCTGCGACTGCCGCAGCGTTGGTCCTGTCGCGGCCGATCTCGGCGGTATGGCTGGTCTGCCTCGCGGCGGTCGTGATGATCGCCGTCGACCCGCAGCGGCGGCGCGAGTTCTTTCGGTGGCCGTACCTGGTTCGGCTTGTCGTCCCGTTGGCGATCAGTGTCCTGGCGTCGATCGTCTGGCTCAACTACGCGAAGTTCGAAGTCGGCAACGAACAGGTCGCATCCGCAATGCCTCTTGGCGAGGTGCTGCGATTCTCGATCGAACAGTGGCCCGAGTACTACCGCCAAACCATTGGCGTGCTCGGCTGGCTGGACACTCGACTGCCGACGGTCACCTACGTTGGATGGTCGGTCGCACTTGCACTGGTCGCCGCAATTCATCTGATCCGGTCGACGGCGCGTAACTGGCTCACGCTCGCAGCACTGGTCGCTGCATGGCTGGTACTACCACTCGCGATCAACGCGTTTACGGCCGCAGATGCCGGCCTCACTTTCCAAGGTCGCTACAGCCTGCCGATACTCGCCGGACTCGTGTTCTTACCAATGCTCGATGTCCGCCACCGCCAGTGGATCGCACCCACGAATACGCTCATGTATGCCGCATTGGCCTTTGTCAGCATTGCCGAAGTCGCGGGTTTCTGGCAGATGCTTCGTCGCTTCTCGGTCGGCGCAAACGGCAAGATCTGGCTCTCCGGTGATCTCGGCTGGAGTCCTGGGGTCCCCCCGATGCTGCTGGTCGTCCTCAACGCGATGATGATGATCGCGCTCTGTGTCGCCATGGTTGCCGTATGCAGGTCGAAGGAGTCGCTACACCCGAAGTCCTCACATGATGTAGCCGAAGACATCGACCACGAGGTCAGTTGATCCACTCGCGTTGAACGCATCGAGTGAGCCCCCGGCGCCGACTCGAAGGTACGCCTGATTCGGAACGGCGAAACCCGGTCGCGGATTGAGCGTCGATGCGATGGGCATCGGGCCGGCCGTCGGCCAGACGGTGATGAACGACGGCGACGAGCTGTTCACGGACGTCACGTTGACGACGACAGCCTTGGCCTCGGCTGGAACGGGGCTGGAGTTCGCCACGGCCATCGTGTGCGTACCGCCGGTTCCCATCTGGACCGACTCACGGGTATCGACCAACCGCTGTGGTGTCACCGGCACGAACAGGCCGCCCGAGGACGAAAAGTAGCCGACCACGTCAGCAATCACGTGAGTGGATCCAGCCGAGTTGAACACACTCACCCGACCGTTCGATCCCACCTTGGCCAGCACGAGGTTGGCAACGGTCAGGCCCGGCACGAAGTTGTGAGTCGAAGCCGTCGGGCGGGGCTGACCGCTCGGCCACACCGTCAGGAATCCATTGCTGGTCGGTTGGTCGACTGTGACATTGAGCGCGACCGCGTCGACGCCTGTGGCCGGCACGCCACCCACCCCGGTCACCGCGACCTGAATCTCTTGGCCGTGACCGATCGGCGCGGCAGCGGCGCCTGTGCCGATCCGCGTGTCAAGGATTCGGGCCGGACTCACCGCAGTGAATCGGCCGCCGCTCGATGGTTGTACCGATGTGTAGTACCCGGCGACATCGGCGATGACGTGAGTCGTTCCAGTCGAATTGAACAGCTCGACACGACCGTCGTCGCCCACTTTGACGGTGACGAGGTTCGGTACGGTCTGTCCGGGGACGAAGTTGAGGCTGGAGACGAGTGGCCGCGGCTCGCCGGATGGCCAAGCGGTGAGAAAACCAGGGGCAGTGGGATCGGCGGCGGTCACATTGAGCACGACCGCAGTCACGTTGGTCTCCGGCACGCCGCCGACTCCGGTGACGTCGAGTTTGGTCGACCACTGCTGGCTGAGCGGAATGATGTTGCCGCCTTCGCCGGTGCGGGTGTCGAGCAGCCGAGCCGGCGTCAGCGGCACGTAGTAGCTGGGTGTCGCGGGGACTGGCTTCTGCAGCCGAAGCGGTCCGGTCGCGTACCCGACACCAACGCCGACGGTGTTGCGCATCACGATGTACACCCAGTAGGTGGCGTTCGGCATAAGAGCGCCAGCTGAATCGACGCCCGTCCAGTTGAACGTGGTCGTTCCCCCCGCGACCGCAAGACCGGAGGCGATCTTGGTGCCGTCGTATCCGCCCCGCGTAGTCGTCACGTAGATGTCGGCTGTCGTCGATGGAGTCGCTGTTCCGTTGACGAAGGTGATCGGATAGCTGGTCGAGAATGCGGCGTCGTCTGCCAAGGTCACGTTCCGGATCGTGAATGCACGGTGGCCCCGATCCTCGTTGAGATCGAACCGCAGCCGGTTGATCTGCGCACCGCGCCAGCCGGTGAGATGCGTGCTGTGCTCGTCATGGATCGCAGCGGGCGGGTTGGTTGCCATATCCATGGAGACCTTGTGGCAGCCAGGGAACACGACGAAGTCCTGAGTTTCGGTCCACGTACTCGAATCGACGGGAGGTAGATCGTCCTCGGCCATCCACGCCATCCGTCCAACCATGCCACCACCAGCCACATCCCCGAGGTCGAAGTTGCCGGAGTAACACACGTCGAGGGTCAAGCGGTGATAGGTGTCAGTCGCGATCGGTCTGCCGAGGGACAAACCAATGAATGGATCGTTGGCGACCGAGGCGCCGGTCAGGTCGCCGCCCGATATCGCGATGCTGGCGACATCGTGGGTTTCGGCGACATCGTCGAGTCCAGCGAAGTCCCACGGGTTCGCTCGCTCGACCGTCGCGTAGTCGGCGCCGCCGGTCTCATTCGGAGTCAGCACCTTTGGAACGGCAAGCCCGCTCGGCGGCGTCTGGGACGCGTCGGGTCGGTGCAACCTGACCCAGTCGAGTTGCACGTTTGCCTGTGGGTTTCCTCCCGCAAGCGCTCCGGCACGGAAGATCTCGAACCGCACGATCGGCCCGCCCCACGCAGCGTCGCTGCCAGGGAACGGATACTTGCCGTGGTCTGTCAGGTCGAAATGCAGCGTTTGCCAATCACCTGCATTGATGTTGAACGGCAAGACACCAGACTCGCCACCTGCGTTCCACCAACGAACCGCCAGGCTGACGCCCACATCGGAACGGATCCTGAACGTGGTCTGGTTATATCGGCCTCCGTCGATCGGATGTGCCCAACCATCTCTGCCCCACGGCAGCACCCTCTGTGTCGTGAGCACGCCAGCCCACTTCATCAGCAGCCGAATCTCTGACGCATTTCTGGTCGCAACCGAGAGCACACCGTTCGCGATCGATGCGCCGTCGGCGAACCCGGCACCGACGTTGAATTGGGTCGCGAAATCTTCGGCATTGGAAAAGTCCCACGGATCGCTGAACGTATCCGTCGCAAAGTCGCCCGATGAGGACAGGTTCGACGCTGGCGACAGCCACGGCGAGAGTGCAATCTGCGGGCCGGCGACGACCGCGGCAGCCACACTCGGAACCGACATCGGTATCAGGGCTGTCATCGCGCCGACCACGGGCAGCGACCATCGGGAGAAATTCATCACACCTCTTGATCGGCCAGAACTCCGCCGAAGTTGAATGCCCGCTACAACCGAAGCTACCAGTGGACGACGGATATGATCCTGCGGCCATGTTTCGAAGGAACCGCCAGACTCCCCCGCAGAGCCCACCTCCCACACAGCAAGCGGGTGAGGATCCAACACTTGCCGATCACGGAATTCTCGATCAGTACGTGCGCAACGCGCCGTCGGACCAGAACGCGCTCGACCTCTTCGAACACACCTGGTCATTCGGGCTTCCTCCTGCCCTCAACCTCAGTGCAGGGACGTTGCCGGGTTACGCCGACGGCCGGATCGTCAGCGCGATCAACCATCTCGGCGGCGTGGACGGGATGAAGGTTCTCGAACTCGGGCCGCTGGAAGCAAGCCACAGCTACATGCTTCACGAGGCCGGGGCTACCGTTATCGCGGTCGAGGGAAGTACTCGAGCGTATGTGAAGTGTCTCATCGTCAAAGAGATCCTCGGGATGCAGCGGGCACGGTTCCTGCTCGGCGATTTCGTGCCGTACTTACACCAGACAGAAGAACAGTTCGACCTGGTCCTCGCAAGTGGTGTCCTCTACCACATGCAGGATCCGATCGATCTGCTTGAGTCGATGGCCAAGGTCACGTCCAAGATCGTCATCTGGACCCACTACTTCGACGCAGATGCGGTCTCTGCCAGCGCGGGCGTTTCACGAACCTTTGTCGATGCCCCGACCGAGGTTCATTGGCACGACAGAACGCTGACGCTGCATCCTCGTCACTACCTGGAGGCGCTCGGTTGGGGCGGTTTCTGTGGCGGACCGGAAGCCTCGGCGCGTTGGATGGAGCGAGACGGCCTGATGTCTGTTCTCGGCGACCTCGGCTTCGCCAACATCACCGTGCTCAGTGAAGACGTCGACCACGTCAACGGACCGAGCATCCTTCTCTGCGCCGAGCGCTAGCGAGGTTCCTGGATCGAGGCCGAGAGTGCACCGACTCGGTCGCCGAGGTCGTCGGTGACGGAGCGCAACTGGCTCCGCATCGCCGCGATCGCGCCTTCGATCCGCTCGACATCCGCTGCTCCGACGCCCGACGCCAACTGGGCATCGAGCAGGTCCACCCGACCCGAAACCGCGTCGACCTGGAGCTGCAATTCCCGGAGGTCGGTGCCAAGTCGCTGCATTGCGGCGTCTGTCCGCTGAGCCCCTTTGATCATCCATGCCAACTGACCCTTGAGCGACATTCGAATCATCCTCTGCGAGTTGTAGCGGTCATTGGTTGAAGTCGGGCGATTTCGGCCATCATCCGGCCCGTATCAGCCATGGACATCTGACTCTGCATTCTTGCACGCGCTGCGCGTCCGAGATCTGCGGCCAGCACAGAGTCTGACGCGACACGTTGCATCCAGCCGGCAGCTTCGTCGATGTGCGGATCGGCCCACAATGCCTCGGGCGGATAGATGCCCTCGCCGTGCTCAACCGCGATCATGTCGTAGCCGACCATCGCTGCGCAAGAGTCGTCCATGAAGTCGACGTTGCCGGAGT
>JANOQU010000446.1:0-4158 GCA_031422355.1 Actinomycetes bacterium | reverse complement strand
CGAGGACGAACTCGACGAACTCAACGAGCACCTCCTCTCCGCGGCCGGCCTCGGAAACCGGTGGCGTTCTTTCAGCGTCGCCCACGAGCGAGCGCGAACATCGGTTCGCAAAGCGATTCTGCGGTCGATTGCCGACATCGACCGGATCGACTCGTCGCTTGCGGCACACCTTCGCGACTCGGTCCGAACGGGTACGACCTGCTCATATCGGCCCGGCTGAAACGCGGTCGGTGACCGTGATCGGGCATAGTAGAGCATGGCTCGACAGTCGATCATCCTCGTCAACACCGGACACGGCAAAGGCAAGAGTTCGGCTGCCTTCGGCGTGATGTCGCGTGGCTGGGCGAGAGGGTGGACCGTCGGCGTGGTCCAATTTCTGAAGAGCGGGAAATGGAAGATCGGCGAGAAGAAGTTGGCCGACCATCTCGGCATCGAATGGCACACGCTTGGCGACGGGTTCACGTGGGAGTCCACAGATATGGAAGAGACGATCGCCAAGGGTCGTCATGCGTGGGATGTCGCTCGCGACAAGCTCGCCTCAGGTGACTTCGACTTGTTGATTCTGGATGAGCTCACCTATGCCGTGAAGTACGGCTGGGTCGATGTGGCCGATGTCGTCGATGGGCTGACCAATCGGGCTCCAAAGACGAACGTCGTCATCACCGGCCGCGACTGTCCGCAGGAGATCATTGATATCGCCAACACGGTCACCGAAATGCGCAAGATCAAGCATGCCTACGACGAGGGCATCACTGCGATGAAGGGCATCGAATATTGAGCACGTGTTCAGTCGAGGTAGGGCCGCGAATCATCGTGGCCGGCACTCACAGTGGGGTCGGCAAGACCACTGTGGCGACCGGCTTGATGGCTGCGATGCGGGCAGCTGGACGACGGGTTGCCCCGGCCAAAGTGGGGCCTGACTTCATCGATCCTGGCTACCACGCGCTTGCGTGTGGCCGGCCCGGAAGAAATCTGGACGCATGGATGAGCGGCCCCGAGTTGATCGGCCCGCTGGCCGGCCGAGCGGCGCAGGAATGTGACCTGTTGATCGTCGAGGGTGTGATGGGTCTGTTCGACGGTGCTGCCGACGGCTCGCCGTCGTCGACCGCCGACGTTGCCAAACTGCTCGACGCGCCCGTCATCCTGGTCGTCGACTGCTCGTCGCAGG
The DNA here is from genome assembly GCA_031422355.1 of Actinomycetes bacterium. Taxonomy (GTDB): domain Bacteria; phylum Actinomycetota; class Acidimicrobiia; order Acidimicrobiales; family Ilumatobacteraceae; genus WLMZ01. The sequence goes on along the minus strand of JANOQU010000446.1, from coordinate 2,990 downwards.
CTGGCAGTGTTGCAGCGCTGCTGCACGGCTTCGCTACCTTCGACCCCACCGTGCGCCTCGCCGGGGTCGTTCTCAACAGGCTCGGTTCCGCCGGCCATGAGGCAATGGTCCGCGATGCAATCAAGCGAATGTGTGGCGCAGTCCCCGTCGTCGGTGCGCTGCACCGTGACGAGCGCCTCTCCTGGCGCGATCGTCACCTCGGGCTGGTTCCTGTCGCCGAGGATCCCAAACGGATCGCTGCGTCGTTGGATCTGCTTGCATCGCTGATCGCCGCATCGTGCGATCTCGAACAGATCGAGGCCCTTGCCAAACGGGCACCGAAGTTGGAGGTGGAGGCCGTGCCGATGCCTCGCCGCGTCGGTTCGGCTCGAATTGCGGTGGCAGCCGGACGGGCGTTCACGTTCTCCTACCCTGACAACATCGAGTCGCTGATCGCCGCCGGTGCCGAGATCGTCGAATTCGACCCGCTGCATGACGCAGCCCTTCCCGCAGACATCGACGCACTGGTGATCGGAGGCGGGTTCCCCGAGGTCATGGTCGAGCAACTCGCCGCAAATACGGGCCTGCTTGCCGACGTCCGCCAACAAGTCGCTGCAGGATTGCTCACATGGGCCGAATGCGGCGGGCTGCTGTGGTTGGCTGCCTCCCTGGACGGTCATCGGCTGGCTGGAGTGATTGACGCCGATGCCCTGATGACCGATCGGCTGACGCTCGGCTACCGAAGCGCTGCCACCCGTGCTGACTGCCCGCTCGGACCTGCAGGAACCGATCTACGTGGTCATGAGTTCCACTATTCGGTGATCGGCCCGACCGGAAACGCACTCGATCTCGATGGGCGAAACGGCACGAGTGAGGCCGGCTTTGCGACGCCGACAATGCTGGCGAGCTACCTGCACGTTCATCTCGCCGCACGCCCGGACCTGGCTGAGAATTTCGTCAACGCCGCAATTGCAGGTCGGGTCGGTCGGGCGGATCCTGACTTTCGTACCACGTCGGTCGATGCCGCGTTCGCCGTCACCGACGTCCGACGACCAACGTAGGGCAGACTGCCCTACGTTGGGCTGGTTCCGATACAGTCGGGCGGCGATGCGACCTGCCACCCTCGAAACCCGCCGCACCTTCTTGTGCCCAACGCTGACGGCACCGTCGGAACAGCGCGACGGGATGCTGATGCGGGTGCCGCTGGTCGGCGGAGAGGTCACGGTCGAGCAGGCGATGGTCGTTGCCGACGTCGCATCTGAACTCGGCAGCGGTGTGATCGAACTCACCAACCGCGCCAACCTGCAGGTGCGCGGCATTGCGACGGCGAATGTCGCCAAGGCTGCGGACCGACTTCTCGCGGTCGGGTTCGGCGACGCGGTCGATCGAATCGTCACCGTCGATGCGTTTGCAGGGACGGAAGCCATACGACTGCGGGGCGTCATCGCAGACGGCGTCCGCGCCGACGAGATCGATGGTCTCTCGGCCAAGTTCGTGGTCCATGTAGTCGATTCGGAAACGATCCGCGGAGTGAACCCTCGATCGAGCGCTGACATCGTCGTCCGCGCCGGGGAACATTCGGATCAATTCGTGCTGGCCAAGGTGGCCGCCACGATTGCGGCATGTCGGGCAGTCGGGCCGACCACGAGAGTCAAGGATTTGCCGGCGCGGGAGTCGAAGGCGCAGTTGGATTCGCCGGAGTCGAATGGGCGGCATTCGGGCGGCCCGACGCTGCCGGCGATCGGCGTCGTCTGCCGTGGGGACGGTCGCGTGCTCGCCGTCGGCGCTGCCCGCCTCGGCCGGATTCACGGTTCAGACTTGCAGTCGATAGCGCGAGTGGCACAGATCCACGGACGCTCGATGGTGACTGTGTCATCGGAGAGAACAATCGCCGTCGATTGCTCCGATGCCAATGACGCTCAGCGGGTGCTGGCGGAGTTGAGTGCGATCGGGCTGTTGATCGATCCTTCCGACTCCGCGTTCGGGGTGGTCGCATGTATCGGCGCAGTCGGCTGTTGGCAGACTGATTTGGACACGCTGAGGTTTGCTCACGAACTGATCCGCAAACGCCCAACGGGCGATGTCATCCACGTCTCCGGCTGTGAGAAGTCTTGCGCGTGGGCGGGCAGTGCAGCGGTGACGTTCGTTGGACGCAACGACTCATCTGGATTCGATCGGTACCCGGAATGCTGAACGATTACGTCCGCGACGGCGATGAGATCTATCGCCGGTCGTTTTCGATCATTCGCAGCGAAGCAGACCTGACCCGATTTCCGATCGAGGTCCAGCCGTTGGTCGTGCGGATGATCCATGCATGCGGAATGGTGGATCTCGCGGCCGACGTTCGGTGCAGCGACGACATCGTTCGCCAGGCGCGAGCCGCATTACGTTCCGGATGCACGATCCTGACCGATGCCAGAATGGTGGCCGACGGCGTCACCAGATCGCGACTCCCCGCCGACAACATGGTCGTCTGCACCCTGGCCGATCCGGCAGTCGCTGCGCTTGCCACGCTGCATGGCAGCACCCGCTCGGCTGCGGCAATGGAACTTTGGGGCGACCGTCTCGGTGGCGCAATCGTCGTCATCGGCAACGCGCCCACGTCGCTGTTTCGGCTGTTCGAGATGTTGGAAGAGGGTGCTCCTCGGCCGGCTGCGATCATCGGAATCCCAGTCGGTTTCGTCGGTGCTGCCGAGAGCAAGCAGGCGCTCATCGAGCACCCGGCGGGGATTCCGTACGTGACGGTCGTTGGCCGTCGAGGGGGCAGCGCGATTGCGGCGTCAGCCGTCAACGCCTTGGCGTGTGAGCGCGAATGAGTGCTCTGATCGGCCAGCTGTACGGCGTGGGTGTTGGTCCCGGCGATCCCGAATTGATGACGGTGAAAGCAGTCAATCGGATCATCGCTTCCCCGGTGATTGCATTCTTCGCGGCGAAGGGTCGCCCGAGCAATGCCCGCAGAATTGCGGACCAATTTGTCACTGCGCAACACCGTCAACTGCGATTCGAATACC
>JANOQU010000445.1:0-2073 GCA_031422355.1 Actinomycetes bacterium | reverse complement strand
CCAACCGCTTGATCCGTAGACAAGCGAACAAGCAATCCGAGCGTCTCATAGCCGTGCTGTGAGTCTCACCACCAGCAGTTTGACTGTCTGACCGTCTCATTCGCACGCTGACCGTCTCACAAACATTTGCACCCCAATTTGCATTTTTTGGACGTGCTCAGCCAAAAAAGCGAAACCGTGGTGGACCCGGTCAGCGCACCTTCGATCGGATCATTTCGGTCAGGTCGTCGACTGTGGGGCAGCCTTGCAGACCAGTCGATGTTCGATACAGACGGCACGACATCGAGGCAGCCGAGTCAGGCTCAGCGAACGGGTCGCGACCATCGATCAGGATCGTCGGCGAACCATGCATCCGCAAGTGCACCGCATCCTGGACGTCGGCCACGATCGTCAACTCGACAGCCACGTCACCCGCGGCTGCGCCGAGCACGGCCGTTTGCACTCGTTCGATTGCGGTGGGTCCGTTCGGGCACCCGGGAATCATCAACACGTCGATTCTCACGTCATCACCACGCTACATATGGCAGCTGTGCTCAGCTAAAGACGTCCCGCGCATCATGCTCGGATTGTGGTCGCCGCTGAAGCCGCCCATGACGTGTGCGCAGTGCGAGACGTGGCTGCCGAAGTTGTGCTGATCGTGACCGGGATGGGCGGCGGCGGGGCCCGCGACGGAGAGCCCTCCGACCGCTATTGCAACGAAGATCGCGCCTTTTGTGAGGATTTGCTTCATGATTGAACTCCTTGGTTGGTAGTTGGGACCTTGCCCGTTCGCAGGACATCCAGGCGATGTTGGTACTCGTCGCCTTCGATCTCTCCAGATGCGAGTCGGCTGGCGAGGATTTCCTCTGGTGAGTTGTTCGCAACGCTCTGGGACCGATTTGGCGAGCGGACGAGGGCCACGATCGCCCAGGCCACGAACCCCCAGAATGCGACCATTCCGATCATCATCAGCGCCCAGTTCCATCCGGACCAACTGTCGTTCCAATTCCAATGCATGGCATGGCCTCCTCGTTTGAGTGTGCTTTCAATTACGGCACTTGGCACCCGCCTACGCATCGGTAGCGTCCACCGATTCCGATTGCGGGACATTACGGACCGGCTCACAAGCGTCGGGCCGGGCGAACTCGAGAGTCTCTGACGTCAGAAGGTTCGCGCCGACGGCACGTGCCTGTGAAGAGATTGTGTAGGCGAGGGCCGAGTGAAGCGCAGAGCAGAGCTCCTCAGCAATGCAATCGCGGCTCAGCCATTCGCCCACGCCGAACCGAACCGCAGCCTGGCGGTACGCAGGATCGGGCTCAGGGCCGATCACGACGACTCGTGCGAGCGCGAACGTTGGGGAGAGCTGGCGACGAACCGTCGCGATGACGGCGGTGTCGACGATCGCCAGGTCGGGGTGCAGCGAGGCATCGTGGCCGATTTCCGAGACGCTGCCGATCGCAGAGACAGTCCAGCAGCCACGGTCGCGTTCGAGGAGTTCAATGATGAGGGCCCGCAGGGAGCGGTGGGCGACGACGAGCCCGACGTGCGGCCGGGGGGCCGACACGGCGTACACGTCTGCGCGCGTTGTCGTCATCCTCCCATCCTGGGACCTTGCGGCGGATGGAGCATCCGCGCTGACTACGGAACGACGCTTCGGTAGGTCACGGACTGGCTTCGTCGTCGAGCAGTCCAGCCTCTTTTGCGCGGCGGACTAGTTCGGCGCGGTTACGGACGTTGAGCTTCTGGTGGATGTGGGATCGGTGCGTCTCCACGGTTCGTACCGACACATACAGCCGCTCACCGATTTCGGCGTTGGTCAGCCCCAGCGCCATCATCCGCAACACCTCGAGCTCACGATCTGACAGCTCACCTCCAGGTCCTGCGAGGCGGGCAGGCGGGGCGTCAGGGGCGAGTAAGGCGGCGCCCAATGTCGGATGCACATACTGCTTCCCGCTGGCCACCTGTCGAACGGCTTGGACCAATTCGATGTCGGCGGCCTCTTTGACCAGATAGCCAACGGCGCCGGCCTGGAAGGCCCGCCGCAGGTAAGCGATGTCATCGTGGACAGTCAACACGAGCACTCGGGTCGCTGGA
>JANOQU010000444.1:0-1551 GCA_031422355.1 Actinomycetes bacterium | reverse complement strand
CAACTCGATGCCATCGAGCAGATCGTCGGCATTGGCCGCATCGATGTAGGCCTGAAACCCGGCGAGAACCGGCGCGTAGATCGCGCTCACCAGACCACCCGACTGGGGCGCTGCAGTTCCAATGGTGAGGGTGCCGGTTATCTCTGCGTGTGCCGCTCGCGGATCAGCGCAGTTCGTTGTGTCCACGGTCCAGGGTGGGGCTGGCGTGGGTGGCGGAGGACTCGTGAAACCGGGTCCGGTGTCGACGGTGGTCGAGGCATCGAGTGCCGAACCCCCCTGACCCGTCTGACCTGTCGCCTCGGTCGCCAACGTTGGATTGGCGGTCTCGACGGCGGGGTCGCTGACACACGCAGCCAACACCACGACCGCAGCGAACCAACGGAACAACCTGACCAGGTTCTCGATCGGCGGCGTCGCGGGCAACATGGCGCGAGGAACCGTACCAGCGCGGTGGCGAACGCTGCAGTTCATGCGACACTGATCCGGTGACCACCGCACAGGAGTCGACAGACGAATTGACAGACGAATTGACAGACGAATCGATGGACGAGGCGACAGCGGACGACGACTTCGCCGTGCTGCCGTGGCACCGCAATCCATGGAACATCGTGGCGATGCTGTTCGCCGTTCTCGTACTTGCCGGGACGGCAGGATTCGTGATCGGCGAACGCCATGCGACACCGGACCCGAACTCAACCGACATCGGCTTCCTGCAGGACATGCGCGCCCACCACGAGCAAGCCGTCGCGATGAGCCTTGCGTTCGTCGAGAAGACAGAGGTGAATCCCTACCTCAAGCTCGTCGCCGACGAGATCGCGTTCGGCCAATCGATCGAGATCGGGCGGATGATCCAGTTGCTCCGCGACTATGGCGAGTCCGAGGCCAACGAAAGTGGCGTCGGCATGGCGTGGATGAACCATCCCATGCCGCTCGAACAGATGCCCGGGTTAGCGTCGGCCGCCGACCTAGATGCGCTGTATGAGGCCACCGGTGCCGATGCCGAGCGGATCTTCGTCAACCTGATGATCGTCCACCACCAGGGCGGGATCGAGATGGCAGAACACGCCGTCGCGCACGCCGGAACAAGTGAAGTCACCAAGTTCGCGAAAGGCATCGTGACCGGCCAGCAGAGTGAGATCACCGAATTGCAGCGACTGCTGCCAGATTGATCGCTGGGCTGCCAAGCGATCCACGACGCGCGTCCTATAGTCACGTCATGCGCCGCAACTTCATCGCCGCCACGCTTGCCGGGTGTCTTGCCCTTGCCGCTTGTGGAACCACCGACCCGGGGCTCACCGCAGATCGGTCGCGAGAACTGGTCGACGTCGAGATCGCCGTCACCGAAGACACGATGCCCACCCCATCGAGCCTGCCCGTCAACCCGAACAACGCGATGATCGATTTCGGCACGAACAAAGAGCCACAGCCATACGACGAGTTCCTCCAGATCGCACTCGCTGACATCCAGGACTACTGGCGGGTCACGTACCCCGAGGTCTACGGAACCCCCTATATCGAACTCGGCGGCGGGATCTGGGCCAGCTACCCCGG
>JANOQU010000443.1:0-4091 GCA_031422355.1 Actinomycetes bacterium | reverse complement strand
GCTTGAGGGCGGCCTCGAACAGGTCAAGGGTCGCGCCAGGGCGGAGGTCGTTGTCGGCGTCATTCAGCCGAGCAAACAGATCAACGTCCTTGACCCGCTTGATGGAGACACTCCTCGCATACGAGCCGATAAGGACCGGGTCGATCCCGAGCTTCTTCAGCTCCTCCGATTCCTTGAGAACCTTGCGGACCTCAGCGTGGGCGTCCTTCGCGTTTGCGGCGTCGTCATCGGGTTCGATGGCCGTGAGGGCCTCGAGGAAGTAGCTCGGCAATGTCGTCATCACGTCTCCTTCTGACGACGCGGGTGCGTCGAATTACACACCTGTAAGTTCAGCATGATACCCTCCGCGACTCGCTCCTGGTTCCGGCAACCCGGTTCGATGCGCATCGCGTCCCGGCCAGGGTCTACGGCCCGCACCGCAGCGAGGGGGTCTGTCCTCTTCCGTACGCGAGTCGCTGGCGCACGATGCTCCGACCGAAGATCGGAGAACCCGCAGCTGGCGGTCGAGAACAGGCGCGGAACCGGCGATCTGCATCCGGACCGAACCGCCTTTGAGACGGCACATCGCCGCGGGCCAAATCGCGTAACTCCTCGCGAAACGCCATTTCGCGACCCGTGCTCCGCGAAAAGCATTAGAAGAACCATTAGAAGTCGGGCCGCTGAACGACGAAGCCCTGGCCCGCCATAGTGGCTGACCAGGGCTTTCTTAGTGGCGGGGGCAGGATTTGAACCTGCGACCTTCGGGTTATGAGCCCGACGAGCTACCGAGCTGCTCCACCCCGCGTCGTGTTGTGCTGTCACGGTATCGACCCCTTCGACACCCTGCAACCCCTATTGTGATCCTCCTATGGGCTTGTTCTCCAGAAAGCCGCAGATCGATCCCCAGGAGATGGTGGCGCTGCGCCACGAATTCGCCGATCTTCGCAACCGCCTCGATGCCAGCGAGCGCGCTCGGATCGAACTCGAAGCCCAGCTGCAGGAACTCGATGCCGCTACGGCAGGGCTCGCAGCCCGTTCGCACATGGTTGATGAGGTGACACTGCGATTGGCTGAGGTCGAGGTGTTGAAGCGCCAGGTTGCCCAGATCGATGTGGTCAACGCCAAGATCCACTCACTCGACAGTCTGAACGGCAAGTTCGCAGAGCTCTCCGATCGGGTCACAGCGTCTGCCGACGACGCCCGCCAAGCCCGCGACCAAGCAACGGCGTCACACGATGACGCCAAGGCTGCGCGCGAACTCACCGCTGCTTTGCACGAACGGGTGTCGAACGTGTCGACGGAATTGGCCAACCAGTTGAGTGAGCTGAGCGGCGAGATCGACGGCATCGCGCGAACCCAGGCAAGCGCTGCAGCGGCAGTTGCGTCCGAGCAGCCGATTTCGAACGAGGTCCTCGAGAAGCTGACCGGCGCCCAAGTGCGGCTCGCGAACGAGCAGGCCCGCTACGAGATTGCGTTCCGGCAGGATCTGGCGACGCTCGCCGAGCAAGTCAAGCGCTCTCGCACCGACCGCTGAGTCACTGCCATCACCGCCCCCGGGCGGCCGAAGGGACTCAGCCGCCGTCGGTAGTTGGCGTTGCGGTGTCCTGCAGAATCTCGAGGGCCCTGGTGATCAGGTCACGTGCTTGGCCTTGCTTATCGGCGAACGTGGCGAAGTCGGTCGGGTCCGCCCGCAGTGCGGCATCGGCTTCGTCGAACAGGTCTTGGGCTTGCTGCAGAAGCTCGTCGGCCGATTCTTCACCAGCGTCGGGCGTCGTCGTCGGCTCATCAGTGCCCGGCTCATCGGTCACAGCCGGGCCTTCCCGATCGCCGACATTCAGATCGAACCGTGGGAACAGCTGCGCCAGCGCACCACCTATGGAATCGTCGATGACTGCGTTGGCATTGTACGACACGATGATCTTGCGATATTCGGCCTGACTGTTGACCACCACATACAACGGGCGCACATACAGCAGTCCGTTCGCGATCGGGACCAACTGCACGTCGCCGAAGCGGACCTGCGAGCCGCCGTCTCTGGTATTCAACAATGACAACTCGCGCGAGATCGAGTCCTCCGACTCCGCATTGTTGGCAACCTTGGCCGGTCCGTCGACCTCGCCGTTGACGACGTACGCGGTGAGTTGGCCGTAGGTGTCTGGATCACTGGACGCAATCATGAACGACTGCAGTTCGGGCCGCTGGTCGTTCTTCGAATACGGCACGTACGGCCTGAGCAGCGAGAACGAACCCACCGAATCGGGCTCGGCGTCGGGCGCATGGAACATCGTGTAGTACGGCGTGAACCGCACCGACGTGCTCCCCGCGTCATCGGCAGCCTGCGAACTGAGCGCCTCGGTAGTGGCAGTGGTCGTACCGGCATCAAGGGTCTGCACCCGAGGTGACGTTCGCGGAGCCTGCGCGACACTCCATGCGCCGGTGCGCTCGAAGAACTCTGACGGCTCCAGTTGATACCGGGCGTACGCAGCGGTCTGGACCCGGAAGAGATCCTCTGGATAGCGGAGGTGATCGACGAGGTTTTCGGGCATCTCCGTGGCGTCGACGAACAGGTCGGGGAACGCACTCCGCCAGGCCTTCAGGATCGGGTCGGTGCCATCGACTGCGTAGTACACCACCTCGCCCGTGTAGGCGTCGACCGTCACCTTCACACTGTTGCGGACATAGTTGAAGACGTGGTTGAGACCGCTGTCATCGCTGAGTTGGCTGCGGTCGCCGTCTTGCGCATACGGGTACTGGTCAGTCGTGGTGAAAGCATCGAGCACCCACAGCACTTTGCCGTCCAGAGCAACGGGATACGGGTCACGGTCGAAGTGGAGAAACGGTGCAAGCGTCTCAGCCCGCTCACGTACACCACGGATCCATTGGATCCGCGATGTGTCGGTCACCGAATCAGCGCCCCACAGGTTGTAATCGAAGAACGACAGCGCGAACGCCAACTTGCGGAAGCCCGAATTCAGTTGAACACCGCCGTTGCCCTCGTACGGCTTGACGTCAGAGCCCGTGCACGGCTTCTCACTGGTGGTGGTGTTGACGATCGCAAAGTCAGTGATCGCAGGACTGAAGTACAACTCCGGCCTGGCGACTTCGAGGTTCTGATAGAGCGGGCGATTGTTGTTCCCGACCTTGCTGGCCGGCGCTGACACAAGGCCACACCCGTGCGTCGCGATCAGGTGCTTGCCCTGCCACGACGTGTTTGCGACGTTGCGGAGGTCCAACTCGCGGGCGGCGACGATCGTCTGCTGCACCCTGCCGTCCACTTCATATCGATCGACGTCGAGATCCTTGATCTCCAGTCCCGCAACCTGACCCTCGTCGAGCGTGAAGCGGGTCAACAATTCCACTGGATCCAGCAGGCGCACGTCCTGCAGCGGCGCGATGTCTGCTTCTACCTTGGCGGTGGTGAGATCGCCAAAGGTGACCTCCTTGGTCTCAACCGCCCCGATTCCGAGCGCATCCCGAGTCGCTTTGATATTGCGGTCGATGTAGACGGCTTCCTTCTGCTTCTGGTCCGGGTTGACGACCAGTGCTTGGACGACCGACGGATAGATGACACCACCGAGCAACGCAATAACGATCCAGAGGCCCGATGCGACCAACGGAATTCGCCAGGATCCGGACCGGATGCTGTACAGAAACAACGCAGCGACCAACAGCGCGATCAGCATCAACAACAGCACCGCTGGGAGTTGAGCTTTGACCACGGAGTACGTGGCCCCTTGGACGTACCCTCGTCGTTCAGTCGTCAACGAATACCGCTCCAGCCAATACCCGCCGGCACGCAGTAACGCAAGCACCGCCAGCAGCACTGCAAAGTGAGCCTTGGTCGCTCGACGCACCTTCGGAACGGGCGGAGCAATGACGACGCCGCCATTCAAGACGTGAGCCGCAACAGTGAGCACCAAAACCAAGAGCAGCGCGAGGAATAGCCAATCGAGCAAGAACGTGAGGAACGGCAGCCGAAATACGTAGAAGCCGATATCAGTGCCGAACTGGGGATCGTTCTTTCCGAAATCGACACTGTTACGGAACAGCATCCACTCCTGCCAATGCCCGGACGCAGGTATTGCAACGATCAGGCCGAATACGGCTCCCGA
>JANOQU010000442.1:0-2608 GCA_031422355.1 Actinomycetes bacterium | reverse complement strand
GTTTCCTTGCGTTGCCCGGCGGTAAGCGGATCGGTGTCGAGCGGGCCCATCTCGAAGAGGACACCGGCAAGAGCACCCACCTCGGTGGCGCCGGCGGGCGCATCCACGGCAGTACTCATAGCCTGATCGACTTCAACCGGGCGGGCGTTCCGCTTGTCGAAATCGTCAGCCGGCCCGATATTCGCACCGCCGAAGAGGCCCGCCAATATGTGACGGAACTTCGGGGCATCCTGCTCGCGGTCGAGGCCAGCGACGCAAAGATGGAAGAGGGCAGCATGCGCTGCGACGCGAACGTCAGTGTGCACAAGCCGGGCGAACCGTATGGCACCCGATGCGAGATCAAGAACGTCAACAGCATCCGGTCGCTCGGCAAGGCCATCGAGTACGAGGCTCGTCGGCAGATCGACATGATCGAAAACGGAGAGACCGTTCGCCAAGAGACCCGCCACTGGGACGAGAACGACGGCCGCACCCACACCTTGCGAGTCAAAGAGGACGCCGACGATTACCGCTATTTCCTCGAGCCCGATCTCGTTCCACTGGCGCCGTCAGCCGAGTGGATCGCCGAGGTCATTCGAGATCTGCCGACGCTTCCGTTCGAACGGCGCGCCGCTCTCTCGACGATCACCGGTGCCGCCGCAGACGGCGAATCCGTGATGGTGGTTGTCGAGCGCGGCCAGGACGACTACGTGCAGGCGATCGCCCACTTCGGCGGCGATGCCGGCCGCGGCCTGATCTATGTCAAGGAAGCGTTCGCCGAAGCCGGAACTGATCCTGTCGTTCCTGCTGCCGATCTGGCGGCACTCACGTTGCTGGAAGTGCGCGGCGCGATCACCGCCACCCAGGCCAAGATCGTGCTCAACGAGATCATCGTGGCAGGCGGCGGAGATGCCGCAGCGATCGCCAAGGCAAAGGGCTTCGAGGCGATGGATTCGGGCAGCCTGGAGGCAATGGTCGATCAGGTCATCGTCGACAACGCCCAGGCCTGGGCGAAGTACTGCAGTGGCGAGGACAAGGCAATGGGTGCGTTGGTCGGTGCCGCGATGAAGGCTTCGCAGGGCAAGGCCGACGGCAAACTGGTCACCGCACTGCTGCAGTCCAAGCGCGGCTGACGGCCCCAAGCTATTCGGGCTGGTTGAGTTCGACGACGTTTCCGTGCGGGTCCTGGACGAAGGCCTGATGACCGGCACCGATGACGTGCGGCGATCGGCGGGCAGCAACACCGTTGGATTCCAACATCGTCAGGCATTCATCGAGGTCTGAGACGACGAACGCGAAGTGATTCGTGATGCCGGGTGGCGTGAGATCGGTTGCGATGAGATGCACCTGCTGCTCGCCCGCTTGCAGCCATGCGCCGGCCATACCGAAGTCAGGCCGTGACGGGTCGATGGTCAGCCCGAGCCATTGGTAGAACTCGACCGACGCGTTGACATCGGTCGCGCCGATCGAGACATGGCCGACGCCGCTGACGCTCACAACTCCCCCGCAACTACGAGGTCGATCGCTCGACGGCACGTTCGGTGAAAGGCATCGACGGCCATCTGGAGATGCTCGTCTGACGTGTCTTCTTCCTTGGTGTGACTGAGGCCGGCGATCGACGACGAGAAAATCATCACCGTCGGCACCTCCCTGGCCATCTCGCTGGCATCGTGCAACGCACCACTCGGCAACTCCACATCGTGACCCTCCACTTCGCGCACACTGGCTCGTGCTGCATCGAGCAACTTCGGATGAAACGGCATCGGCGGGATCCGGAACAGGTGCTCCATCTGCACCGTGCAACCCTCTGTCTCCGCAGCATCGGCTGCTGCCTGGGTCATCTCGGCGAACATCGTCGCCAGCGACTCCGCGCTGATGTGGCGCATGTCCATCGTCACCCTCGTCTCGCCCGGCACCGCTGTGACGACGCCGGGCCAGCACTGCACGTGCCCGGCGGTGGTGACGCCGTCATGGCGCTTGCCGATTTCGTTGAGCGCGATTGTGAATCGGGAGGCAGCGACGAAGCTGTCGCGGCGCATTTCCATCGGCATTGTGCCGCTGTGCGCAGCTTGACCGGTAAAGATCAGACGCTCGCGTTCGATGCCCTTGGTACCAGTGACGGTGCAGATCCCGAGGCCCTTGGATTCGAGCACTGGCCCCTGCTCGATGTGTACCTCGATGTACGCCTTGACATCGTGCAGACGGGTCCGGGCGCCGTCGATCGTGTCCAGGCTGATTCCATGTTCGCCGATCACCTCTGGCAGATGGTTGCCTTCCTTGTCGACCAAGTGAGCCGCGGCTGCCGTGTCGAGCGAACCGACGACGGCAGCCGACCCGAACAGGCTGCGGCCAAATCGGGCTCCCTCCTCATCAGCCCAATCGACCACGGCGACGGTGACCGGTGGGGTCCCTTGGGCTGCGAGCGTTCGGAGCAGTTCCACACCCGCCATCACGCCCAGGGCACCATCGAGCCAGCCGCCCTTTGGCACGCTGTCGAGATGCGATCCAACGACGATGGTGTCGTTGCTCTCACCGCGCAGGTATGCCCACAGGTTGCCTGCCTCGTCGGTCTCGATGTCAACGGGAAGAGTCGCAAGGGACTCACGGAACAATGCCCGCGCCTCGAGCC
>JANOQU010000441.1:0-1712 GCA_031422355.1 Actinomycetes bacterium | reverse complement strand
CGAAAGCCAGGTGATTCTCAACGGCTTTCGGTCTCGTGGACGAAGCTGTTGCCCGACGAGTTGAGGATCGCTTCGAACGACGCAGCGAGATCCAGGCCGCCTCGCTTGGCGAGCATCAACGCTTCGCCCGCCGCGACGAGGTTGACGAAGGCCAGCATGTTCGTGATCACCTTGATGATCGAGGCATTGCCGAGTTCTCCCATGTAGAGCACCGGGCTGCCGATCAATTGGAGCAGCGGTTCGTTTCGGCGATAGACCGCTTCGTCACCGCCGACGAGCACGGTGATATCGCCCGCTGCTGCCTTGTGTACACCACCGGTCACGGGGCTCTCCAGGCTGAACACGCCACGTTCGGCGCAGAGCGCTCCGAGACGCACGGTCTCGGACCGATCGTTGGTGCTGTTGTCGATCCACGTGCCGCCAGGTGCCATGCCAGCAAGGACCCCATTGTCTCCCGCGATCACCGCGTCGATCACCCGTGATGACGGCAGGCACGTGAACACGACGTCGCACATCGCAGCGAGTTCTGCTGGCGTCGCAACGTACGTGGCGCCTGCATCAACGAGTCGCGCTGCGAGCGACTCGTCGAGGTCGTGGACGACGATGTCATGACCCGCACGTTGCAGGCTCGCTGCGAGGTGGCCGCCCAGGTTGCCCAAGCCGATGTAGCCGATGCGTGGAGACATCAGTTCAGTCTCTTCCGATTCGAGCCTCTTTCAAGCGAATCCTTCGGGGCCTGAGGTGCTCTTCAGATCTTGCTCACGTGTGGTGCATCGTTCAAGCGTGAGCCAGACTGTTGGCGTGTCGCAGGCGCTTCCACCGCTGATCGAGCTCGAAGCTTTCGAAGCTGCTGCGCGCCGCGGCAGCTTCGTCGATGCGGCAACCGAACTCCATCTGTCTCCGTCGGCTGTGAGTCATCGAGTGCGTTCGCTCGAGTCGTTGCTCGGAGTTCGTCTGTTCTTTCGCCACGCCCGACGGATTGAACTGACCGAGTACGGACACGCGTACCTCCCGTCGGTGCGCCAGGCATTTTCCGAACTGGCCCGCTCGACCACCTCGCTGTTCGGCTCGACTGACCGAGATCGCAAGGTGACGTTGCGTGCCCCGATCTCGTTCGTGGTGCGCTGTATTGCGCCGCGGCTGGCTGAGTTCACAGGCGCGCATCCGCACATTCAGATTCAGATTGCCTCGGCGATCTGGGCTGATACGCCGAGTCCGGAGACGACTGACATCGAAGTCCGCCTCGGCGACGGCAACTGGCCAGGTTGGCGCGCGGAATCGTTCGGCGAGGAGTGGGCAGGGCCGGTCTGGACCGCCGAATTCGAAGCGCAATACGGCGCAGTCACCTCGCTCGAGGATCTCACTCGTCGGCCCCACGTTCTGGTGCTCGGCTACGGGACTCCGCAAGGTTCGCCGCCGGTACCCAACGTCGCGGAGGCCGAAGCGGCAATCACCGTTGACACCTCGATGGCTGCCATCGAAATCGTCCGCTCAGGCGCGTACAGCGCCTTTCTTCCGCTGCGCTTCGTCAACGAGTTCGTCGCGTCCGGAGCAATGCTCACCTTGCCGTCGGCGCATTCGCTGATGAGCGAGGCGCACTACCTGTTGTTCGCTCATGGCCCACAGCCCCCGTCCCCACAGGCAATGCTGTTCGCCGGTTGGCTACGAGCGACTCTGAGCCGTTAGCGCCCAGCGGCACTGTCGCGACCTGC
>JANOQU010000440.1:0-3573 GCA_031422355.1 Actinomycetes bacterium | reverse complement strand
ACGACCGCTCGACGTCGTCACGCACTACACCACGGCGTTCCTTCGCAACACACTCGACGCCGACCCCGAAGCTCGGGCCACCCTCGCAGGCCAGCAGCCCACCCTCGACAACGTCGAGTACTCCACAACAAATCAGCCCTGACAGGCGAGCAGCGACGAGAACAACGCGAGGCGATCGGATTCGGCCTGTCGGCTACGGCCATGGCCAACTCATCGAGGCCGTACGGGGTCGTTCATCCGCGGAACCCCGCATCCTTGTGCGACCCGTCACACAAGGGCTTGGAACCCGACTGTCCACACCGGCACAGAGTCACGCGGTTTCGCGTCTCGAGCGTCGTTCCGTCGGATCGTTCGATCTCGAGGCCGCCACTCACCCACAGCGGCCCGTCGGGGATCACCGCGATCTCCTCGGGGAGATCTGGCTCGATCTGCTCACCGTCGACTTCGTAGGTGAGCGCTCCAGAGGGACAGCGCTCGATCATGGCTATTGCCTGTGCACGAATCTGGGAGTCACCGGTCTGGGCCGCCATCTTCCAGACGTTGGTGACCTGATTCCCGCAGAAGCCGGCGTGCACACAGATCGGCCGGTCGTCGAACACTTCGATGCCATCGCCGCCGAGGCTCTTCGACCGTTCGGGATAGGTGTTTTCGGGAGCGTTGTCGGTTGCGTCCCACTCGGTCCGAGCGTGCGTTCCGTCGCAGTACGGCTTGTTTTCGGAGTTGCCGCACCGACACAGCGCATATCGATCTCTCGATCGATCGGCGTTGCCGGTCTTCCAGGTCAACGGCTCACCGTGTTCGGACATGATCGGCGTCTTGGTCGTGAGCGGGATCTGGCCCCGGACGAGGTATGGCCCACCCTCGGTCACGGAGATTCGTGGTGTCACCGCTGGTTGGTCGGTCATGATGCACTCCTTCGATTGTTGACGCGTCAAGTACATGGTGGACCGTAGCACAACTCGTTGACGCGTCAAGTAGTAGGTTTGCTTCGGAGAAGGAGCGACTGGATGACCGAACCGCGATGGCTCGACGAGACCCAACAGCAAGCGTGGCAGGGGTTCCTCGTCGTCTTCGGACGCGCACTGCCCGAGATCGAGCGGACGTTCAAGGCGAACGGCCTGCTGTCGGTCCACTACGGCATCCTCGTCGCGCTCGCCGACACGCCCGATCGCACACTGCGTCTCAGTGAGCTGGCTGACATGGCCAATACGTCACAGAGCCGGCTCAGCCACCGCCTTCGCAAGCTCGTCGAGCGTGGAGATGTGTCGATCGCCGACGACCCGACCGACGGTCGCGTCAAGCATGCTACGCTCACCGGACGTGGCCTACGCACCCTCGATGCGATCTCCCCGGCCCATGCCGACAACGTGCGCCGCCTCCTGTTCGACCAGCTGTCGCCGGAACAGACAACCGCCCTCGCCGACACCCTGTCCACGATCGCATCGGGCCTCTGCGACCACGACCGATTCCGCAACGCCGGCCCGCGCGGCCTGCGTCGAGTTGAGGAGCAGGGCGGCTTTCGTTGACTCGATAACTCGAGATTCGATGACTCGAGGTCCTGTCACTGCAGGATGTTGGCCCTCCAGCCGTGCAGCTCGGCTGCAGCGTGGATTTCGGAAAGCACAAAGTCGTCCACCGGAAAGCCTGACGCGAGCTCGCCGCCTGGCGGGAACCACCGACCAATGCACCCGACCTTGGTAGACGTGGCGCCGTATATCGACGCTTCCGCCGGTGTCAGCGCGCGGGAACGATCCGATCACTCGGCCGGGCCGGCCTTTGCGATCTGGTCGGCTGAGCTCGATCAGGTCGCTCGACACGCGTAGCTCATTGGTGGGCGCTCGGTGCAGAACGACCGTCAACACTGTGAGCCCGACGGCGGCGACCAGGCACACGATGCCGATCACGGTCGAACCGCGGGCCAGCGTCGATATTGCCATTGCGACTGCGACGAGCACGAAGAAGCCGATGCTCACCGTCAGGTTCCTCGCCGAGGCGTACAGCGTTGTCATCGTCCGAAACAATAGTGCCGCGCTGAAAATCGCATGTGCAGGCTCAGGTCCGAAGTTCCCGGTCTTTCGTTCGGACTTCTTCAGCATCGATTGCGTTCGCGGTGTTCGACGGCACATGTTTGGTCGAGGGTCCACAGCATCTTCAAGACCGACCTGTACGTGAACTCCGCCACCTTCGACAACGCTCTTCACTGCCTGGTGGGCTCCCAACTCGCTGACGGCCATACCCACGACCTCACGTACTGCCCCACGCTTCGTTCCTGATCAGGACTCGGGTTCTGTCCCGATCAGTAGGTGAGTTCCTGGCTGAAGTAGAAGGCGCGCTCATTCGTGTCGGGCTCGGTCCAGGAGAAACCGTGTCGAACGTAGAAGCGCTGCGCGTCCACGTCACCCTCGTCGACATTGATCTCGATGAGCTCGACACCCAACGACCGGACAGTCGACTTCAGCTCGGCGATGATCGCCGATCCGATGCCCTGACCGCGGAGTTTTGGAACGACGTAGAGCTCGTCCAGCAATGCGACCGGACCGGTGTACCAAATGTTGGGGCGCAGCGTCACCAACGCGACGCCGACCGACTGGCCACGGCTGCCAGCCAGCACGGCAACGGTTCCGTCGGTCGCCAGCAACGTTCGAAGCCGGTCAGCCAACACGTGCCGGCCGGGCGTCGCAGTGTCGTACTCCCGGTTGAAGTCGTCGAGCAGCTGAGCGACCTCGTCTGCGTCACTCACGGTCCCTAATCGGACGTCGAAGTCGTCATCGGCCATGCAGCAGCGTACCGAGGAGGCTGATTTCCACCTTCAGCGACCGACACACCCGCGTCTCTGATGACGGTTCGCCAAAGATCCCGGGCGCGCGCGTGCTCGCCCCCGTCCTGCCCAACTTCGCGAGTCGTGCACGAGCAGGCTGGCAGATGCTTGCCGGGACCAGGGCGCCAAGGTCTCGCCATGGTCAGACCTCGTCGCCGGCGGGCTGCATCCGACGCGGAACTCGGCGGTTCGGCGCAGCTATGGCGGTGTCACCGGTGGGACTCGCGAGGGCTCGTTCGAGGCCGGTGAATAGGTCGACGACATCCGTCGCTTCGAAGACTCGGTAACGCTGCCTACCGATGTTGCGTTGGCGCAACACTCCGGCGGCTTCGAGACGGTTGATGGCTTCGCCAGTTCGCATCTCGGATCGTCCGATCATTCGTGCGGCGCTGTCGACGGTGATCACCGGGACGCCTGGCAGGAGGTCGAGGAGTATCTCGACTGCTGAGTTGGCGCGGACTCGACCCAGTTGCGTCCGCCATTGTAAATCGAGTGCTTGGATCTTGCCCGCGTAGGACTCGGCGGCCGCACACGATCGGTGTGCAGCGGTGGCGAAGGTACGAAACCACGTGCCCGCGCCGGCGGATCGCTCAGGACTGGCAGGCGCACCGACGTGTCGAAACGTGGTGAGCCCGCCGAGGTAGTCACTCGCCCAAGTGGCGAGCACGAGACTGATCGGCGGCACGAAGCGCGGTGCGAGGCCGCGGCGGCGGAGAATGACATGGATGAGCGCGCGGCCGGTGCGGCCGTTGCCG
>JANOQU010000439.1:0-4401 GCA_031422355.1 Actinomycetes bacterium | reverse complement strand
CGGGTCGGTACCCTCGATCCCCGTGTCAGATGATCTCGGCGAACAACTGCTTGCCGCGACGGCCCTGCTGGAGGCCGTTGTCAACGACAGATCACTGCTCGCGGCGATATCTGAACAGGACCGAACGCGTTTCCTGACTGCTGCGGGAGACGTCTACTCACCCGATGTCGATGAACGTCGCCGCCAACTCAAGGCCCAGCGTCGCCAGCACAAGGCCGACAAGGCCGAACGCGATCAAGCGAGACTGTCCGGCACGGGAATTCGGGTCCTGCGATCCAAACCAGTCTTTACGACACCGGATGT
The DNA here is from genome assembly GCA_031422355.1 of Actinomycetes bacterium. Taxonomy (GTDB): domain Bacteria; phylum Actinomycetota; class Acidimicrobiia; order Acidimicrobiales; family Ilumatobacteraceae; genus WLMZ01. Next base: position 4,098 of record JANOQU010000439.1, on the reverse strand, counting down.
GTTCGCCCCAGCCATGATTCCGCCGAACGTATTGGATGACGAATTCGCCGATGAGATCGATCAGACGCTCGAGCGTCGACATTGCTACATCTGCAAGCAGAAGTACTCCCAGGTCGATTCGTTCTACGACCAGATGTGTCCGGAGTGCGCGACGTTCAACTTCGCCAAGCGCAGCGAGACAGCCGACCTCTCTGGACGGGTGGCACTGCTCACTGGCGGCCGAGTGAAGATCGGCTATCAGGCGGGGATCAAACTCTTGCGCGCTGGTGCACATCTGATCGTGACGACACGATTCCCTCGGGACTCCGCCCAGCGGTACGCCTCTGAGACCGACGCCGCGGATTGGATCGGTCGACTCGAAATCTTCGGGCTCGACCTTCGCCATACCCCGAGCGTCGAAGCGTTCTGCAGCCATCTGCTCCAGACTCGCAATCGGCTCGACTTCATCGTCAACAATGCCTGTCAGACCGTTCGTCGGCCACCTGATTTCTACGAACATATGATGGAAGCCGAGACTGCATCTCTCGACGCTCTCCCGGTGCACGCTCGAGGCGCGCTCGGCGCCTACGAGGGCTTACGCGGCTATGACCTCGTCCAGTCGGCAGGTCCGCCAGGACTCACCAGCGCTGCCGAGTTGTCACAGATCGCACTGCTGCCAGACGAGGTCGAGCGTCGGCCACAGTTCTTTCCCGAGGGACGACTCGACCAAGACATGCAGCAGGTGGACTTGCGCGACCGGAACTCGTGGCGGTTGACGCTCGCCGAGGTGTCATCGGTGGAGTTGTTGGAGACCCAACTCGTCAATGCCGTGGCGCCATTCGTCCTCAATGCCCGGCTGAAGCCGTTGATGCTGCGCACCGCTGGGCGAGACAAGCACATCGTCAACGTGTCTGCCGTCGAGGGCCAGTTTTATCGGCGACTCAAGACCACTCGCCATCCGCATACCAACATGGCCAAGGCCGCGTTGAACATGATGACTCGTACCTCGGCGGCGGATTATCAGGCCGACGGAATCCACATGAACAGCGTCGACACCGGTTGGGTCAGCGACGAAGACCCGCTCCACATCGCCGAGCGCAAGACCGCCGAACAGAACTTCCACCCGCCACTCGACATCGTCGACGGCGCCGCCAGAATCGTCGATCCGATCATCACCGGGATTAATTCGGGCGATCACGTGTGGGGCCAATTCCTCAAGGATTACCGCCCAACCAATTGGTGAGCAATCGGTGGCCGGGATGACAGCGACCGACCGACCGACCGACCGACCGACGAATTCTGGTGAGGGATTATCCATACGTCGACGTAATCCCTCACCAGAACTCTGCGCAAGATTGTTCTGGTGAGGAATTATCCATACGTCGACGTAATCCCTCACCAGAACTCGCACGGCGCGAATCGGCGCTATGTCACGGAGACTCGGGGGCCACGTCGTTCAACTGAAGTCGGGGCCGGGTGAACTATTCTGCCCTGGTGGCGGAAGAGCAGGCGTTGCGGACACCAGTGCTCATCGTGGGTGGCGGTCCCATCGGGCTCTCGATCGCGATCGGCCTCCGACACTTCGGCATCGACTGTCTGCTCGTCGAGCAGCACTCGTCGACGTTGGACTTTCCGAAAGGCCGCGGGATCAACGCTCGCACCATGGAGATCTTTCGTCAGTGGGGCATCGACCAGCGAGTCGCAGCGGTCGGATTGCCGGCCGAAGAAACGTCGTACATCTTTCTCGGCGAAACACTCCTTTCAGACGACTTCATCCGATTCGCCCGAACCGAGCCGACTGCGACCGAGATGAGCCCGTGCACGCGAATCGCGTGCTCCCAAGAGATCACCGAGCGACTACTGCGAGATGTTGCCACCGAGCGAGGCGCGGACCTACGGTTTGGATGTCGGCTTGATTCATTCGCGCAGAACAATGCTGGCGTCACGGCCCGACTCGTCAGTGAGGGCACCGGCAAGGCGTTCGATGTTCGCGCCAAGTACCTCATCGCTGCGGACGGTGTCCGCGGAACGATCCGCGAGCGATTGGCGATCGACGTTGAAGGCCCCGGCGCCGTCGGCGACTCGATCAGCATCCTCGTGGATGCCCCGCTGCGCGACAGGATCACCGACCGCCTCAGCGTCATCTACGGCGTTCGTCAGCCGCGTCCCGGCGGCGGATTTCCTGTCGTCGACAACGACCGACGATGGGTTCTTCTTCTCCCACGAGATGTGGACCACGAGCCACCTGAGTCGTTCACTGAAGCGCGCTGCATCGACCTCGTGCGTCAGGCGATCGGAGACCCGACAGTTCCGGTCCGCTACGTGGGTCATCGGTTGTGGCAGCCGACCGCGCAATGGGTGACGGCGATGTCGCGAAACAGAGTTTTTCTTGCGGGCGATTCCGCCCATGTGACTACGCCTGCCGGCGGTCTGGGAATGAACGCTGGCGTGGCCGATGGGCATAACCTCGCTTGGAAGCTCGCCGGTGTCCTACAGGGCTGGGCATCCCCCGAGTTGTTGGCGACCTATGACGACGAGCGACGCCCTGCGGCCCGACGAGCGGCTGAGGCAAGTGTTGAGATCGGTCGCCAGACCCGTGACAAAAACCTTCGCATGGGCGGACTGGGCATTTCACTCGGGACCACGTATCGGTCTGGCGCAATCGTTCCTGACGGCTCGGATGAACCCGTGCTCGATGATCCGATACATGACTACATCCCGATGGGCCGCCCAGGCCACCGGGCCCCGCACATCACCGTGGACCCGCACACGTCGATCCTGGACAGCTTCGGGTCGTCCTTCGTTGTTCTCGTTCATTCCGCGCACCCAGGGCGATCCGAGATCGAAAGCCTCTCCCTCGACGTACCAACGACGAATCACTGGATGGACGGCGACGATTGGGAGGGCGTCTACGGCGTGACTCGCACTGGCGTCGTGGTGGTTCGACCCGATGGATTCGTGTCGTTCCGTGCTCGCGAGACGCAAGACGCCGCTGCCTCGATCAGGGCTGCGATTCTCGCATCCGTGTGCCGCACGAACGGACTCATTGCGACCTGAGCGAGGCGGTCCGTGGCTTCGCGACGGAAATGTACAGTACGGGCGTGTCGTGGATCCTGGTCATCGACTTTGGCACGAGCTTCACCGTCGCCGTCGCCAAACAGCCGGGACGGGCGGCCGAAGTCATTGAGATCGGCGGCGAGCGAAGGGTGCCATCGGTGATCCTGGTCGAGCCAGATGGTCAGGTCTTGGTCGGTCGTGTCGCAGATGACCTGGCCAGCTCGCGACCAGGTGGCACGTTGCGCGCGCCCAAGGCGCGACTCGGCGATCACACTGCCGTTGTCCTCGATGGGCGGCCGCACCAGATTCTCGATCTCGTCGCCGATCTGCTCCGGTCTGTCTACGCCGACGCCGTTCGACATATGGGTTCCGAACCAACTCAAGTTCGGCTGACACATCCTGCGATGTGGAACCGCCCGCACCTCAATCGCCTCCTCGAGGCGGCTCAGCGGGCCGGGATGCCAACGTGTGAGCTGGTCCCGGAACCGGTCGGCGCTGCGCTGTCGTACGCCACTGAAGTTGGACTGGCGAACGGCGCGTACATCGTGGTGTATGACCTCGGCGGCGGAACCTTCGACACAGCTGTCGTCGCGGCGAACACTGGTGGATTGGCTGTGGTGGGCCGACCAAGTGGTGATCAGAGTATCGGCGGCGAACTCTTCGACGAGATTCTCTTCGATCACGTCGTCGAACAATTGCCAGCTGATGCTGCGCAGTCAATCGCTGTCGGGAGCGACGAAAGCTGGGTCAGGGCAGCCTCGGCGCTGCGGAGCGAAGTTCGGCGAGCGAAGGAGACGTTGTCGTCATCGACGTATGTCACGATCTCGATCGCTCTTCCGGCGGGATCGCTGCAACACACCGTCACTCGCGCACAGTTCGAGGGACTGATCCGGCAATACGTGGACGAGACGATCTCGGTCCTCGTGCGGTGTGTGACGGAATCCGGTGTCGACCCGAATGGACTTGCCGCGATCTATCTCGTTGGTGGCGCGACCCGGTCACCGCTCGTAGAACAGATGGTTCAGGCTGCGTTTCCCGCCACGACGGTCAGCCGTCGCGGCG
>JANOQU010000438.1:0-4123 GCA_031422355.1 Actinomycetes bacterium | reverse complement strand
GCGGGCCATCGGGAGGATCGCCGACGGTTGCATCTGCAACCATCGAATGGTCAGGAGGTGGGCACCGAGATAACCGATCGCGTCGGCATCACCGATCTCGATTCCGCGTTCGAAGCAGTGGTGCGCCATCGACTCCGCTTTGGGAATGTCGCCAGCACGAAGAGTCATCATCACATCCATCGCATCGAGGACGAACAACACCGCCGCTACCTGCAACGCATCGGCTCGTTCGCGCGCTTCGGCGATCGCCCGCTCAGCCGATCGTTCGCCCATGAGGAGAAGGTCGATCGCTCGCCACAGCACACCCATCAGGGCGAGTACCTCGTCACCGGAGCGAGCCGCGACAAGCACGAGTTCATCGGCGATCGCCAACCGCTGCGGCGTGGTGTTGACGGGACCGAGCATCGTGTGATGCATCAAGGAGAGCGACTCTGCGAGAACAAGCGGTACGTCGAGATCGCGAGCCATGCGCACCGAATCAAGCACGTCGTCGAACGAGCCGAGCCGGGCATAGACACGTTCTGCGGCGCGACGGACACGAAGCCGAACCGCGAGATCGCTTCGCTGGTCACCCAGGCGCAGTTCAGCTTCCTCGAGTAACGCGACGAACGAGGCGTGCTCAACCGTCGTGCGATGCTCGAAAACCCAGATCCCACCCAAGCCCACTGCGGCCTCGGCCAGATCAATCGGATTCGTTGCCACCTCGACGGCCCGACGGAACCATGTCCGTGCCTGCCGCAGATCACCGGACGACAACTCGTTGCGGGCGATGCCGATCAGCAGATCCGTCGGCACCGTCAGACCGACCAATTCGTGCACGTCGACTGCTCGGCGCAAGACCTGAGCTGCGGCTTCGTATGCAACTCCTGCGACCAACACGGCGGCGGCCCGCCGGCACGCAGCCGCCGCTGTTGCGATGCTTGCGTGATCGCGGCGAATCGACGCTACCTCGACGCAGTGGTGCGCCAATGCAAGCACGCCGTGAACGGGTTGAGCGGCTCCGGCGTCGCTCAGCGAGCGAATGACGGCCTCGTGCATTTCCGCAAGTCGCGGACGGGTCGTCTCGGCGAGCAGCGCTTCGGCCAGCATCCAGTGCGTGAAGCGACACGAGTCGTCGGTTGCGATCGTCAGTACTCCGGCGCGTTGCGCGGACAGCAGAAGTTCCCGCCCGACGAATGCTTCGATGGCCACAACATCCACTGCGCGGCCAACCGTGGCCATCGGGCCGAGGATCGCCACCGCGGCCAACATCTCCTCTGAACCTGATGGCAGGCGACCGAGCCGCAGCCGCAGGATCGAGCGCACCGAATCGACGTTGACCGGCGCTGTCAAGGGACTCGCAGACAGCAACTCGCCGATGAACATCGGGTTGCCGCCAGTGAGTTCGAGAATGTCACCGAGTTCCGCGTCCGACGTCTCCCGACCAGCCGCTCGAACGAGCGTCTCGATCCCATCGACTCCCAGATGGCCCGGGCGCAGGGTCACGGCCTCCCGAGCGAGATCCTGCAGTGCCGACCGAGTCGATGGGTCCATCTCCGGCGTCTCTCGAGCCGTGATGATCATCAGAACTCGAGCGGCGCGAACGCTACGAATCACGAATCGAGCGAGCAACAATGCGCCCAGGTCGGCGGCATGGGCATCGTCGACAACGATCAGCAGTGGTTGCTCGCGGGCGCGTTCGACAACGGCGTCGGCAACGGCCCGGAACGACGCAAACCGCTCGTGATCGTCACCGCAAAGAATGGAACCGTCGAGGTCGAGTTGGGACAGTACGGCCTGCCAGGGCCACAGGGGCGGCGTCGCACCTTCGGACCATCCAGCAGCGAACGCCGCACGAAACCCGGCCTGCTGCGCAAGGCGGAGTGTCTCCGTCGCCAACCGCGACTTGCCGATTCCGGGTGGCCCGGCGATGTACACCGCGTTCCCGGATCCGCGCCCGGCAGAGTCGATCGCTTCGCGCAAAAACGACATCTCGGCATCGCGGCTGGCGAGGGGTGTTCGGCCGGTCGCATCCACTGCTCGAACAGTAACCGGGCGCCGCGAAGGCAAAACGTTGTCGTGACGTTTCGCCAATGCCTATCGAATGTCACATCGATGTCACGCTTGTAGGAAGTAACCAGACCAACAGAAAGGTGATCATCATGAACCTTCGTCGTTCATCAATTCGCTTCGCATCCATCGCGGTGCTCGTCACTGCCGCGTTCGGCGTGCAATCGGCGATGACGGCCCCGCCGTCGGCGCCGTCGTCGGTCGTCACAATCGACCCAGCCAGAATCCTCGACACCCGGACACCGCTCGGCGTTCCGATCGCAAAGCCTGTCGGTCCGAACGAGACGATCACGGTCCAAGTCGCCGGGGTCGGTGGTGTGCCGCTGAATGCGACCGGTGTGATTCTGACACTGACTGCGACCGATGCCACCGTTCCCACGTTCATCACTGCCACCCCGACCGGGACGCCTCGATCGACCACGTCCGTGCTCAATCCCGGAGTCACGGCGGCCATCGCCAACACGATCACGATGTCGCTCGGCACGCAGGGGCGGATCGACCTGTACAACCCGGCCGGCTCGGTGCACCTCGTCGCCGACGTCACGGGCTACCTGATTCCTGGGGGTTCCACAGGACCGGTTGTAGTGACCCAGTCGATCGAATTGACCGCTTACAACGCCACCGGCATCAATCTCGGGGCACCCGGCCAATTCGGGTGCGTCGATCTCGGCGACACAGGAGAGCTCTACCTCGACGTGCCGCTGCCCCACGGTGCAGCTGTCAAGAAGGTGGACTTCCGTTGGTTCGACAACGACACCACCAACTTCACGATGCTCATCACCGAGACCAACGGTGCGCCGTTCGCCGTCCCAACAGGAGGAAATCTGGTCGATTCTCAGACTCAGACGACTGGCTCTGTCGGCTACGGGGTCTCATCGGTCACAGTCGGCGGCGGCGATGCGGTGTCTGGGTCGGTGCGCTACCACATCGTTGTCTTCACCCTCGGCCAGACCCTTCTCAACACGGTGCATTCGTTCTGTGGCGCAACCGTGACCTACGACCGGCTCATCGGCTGACCGCCGTACAGTTCGAACCACACTGATTTGCCGTCGGCATCGCGGTCGACACCCCAACGATTCGCGATGCCGTCGACGATCCGCAGCCCACGCCCGGTGATCTCGGTGGGTGACCGACGTTCTGGTAACGACGGCACAATCGAACTGTGGTCGTGAACCTCGACCCGTAGTGCGCCATTTGCCGGCAGGTACCAGGCGCTCAACTGGCACCCGCCGCCGACAGCGGTTGCGTTGGTGACGATCTCACTGGTCAACAGCAAGGCGTCGTCGACGAACTTTCGGGCCGATACGTCAGCAAGCAGCTTGCCGATCAATCGCCTGGCCCGGGCAGGAGCCGAGAGCTCGGCCGGCAGCCGTACCTCGATCAGCGGTGGGGGCGGAAACATATGCTTACTGTGCCCACGGTTCCGAAGCGCTAGACGCATCCACGAAGAGAAAATCTATCGTCAGACACCCGCCAATTGTTCAGTCCTGGACGCCCGTCGGTGGGGGGTCGATCACCGGGACTGGCTCGATCGGCACCAGTCGAACCTCGGAAATTCCCCTCCGATGGACGCCGCATACCACGATTTGCCAGCCGCCGAGCTCCACGATGTCTCCCGGCTCGGTTGGAATCCGGCCCAACTGGTCCAGCACCAGACCGGCGATTGTTGCGTAATCGCCTGCCGGAAGGTCCACCCCCAAGCTGTCGAGATCGTGGATCGGGAAGCGACCGGGAACGGTGAACGATCCATCCTCGAATCGGTCGACCGTAGCCAGGTCGGGGTCAGTCTCGTCATAGATCTCGCCGACGAGTTCCTCAATCAGATCCTCGACCGTGACGACGCCTTCGATGCCGCCGTGCTCGTTCGCCACGATGGCCAGTTGGGCTCGTCGACTCTGCAGCTCGCGGAGCGTGGTTAGGGCCTTGGCCGCTTCAGGGAAGACCGGCACATCCACCGCGATTGCGGCAACGGGCCCATCGCCGCCGGCGAGGAGTTGGCGCAGGTGAACCACGCCGACAACATGGTCGAGGTTGCGTCGTGGGGCCACCGGAGCGCGGGAATGGCCGGATTCGG
>JANOQU010000437.1:0-35042 GCA_031422355.1 Actinomycetes bacterium | reverse complement strand
CCGCATCCCACAACCGGTCGCGACACTCCTGAGTGAGCAGGTCGAAGGCCGCACCGGCGAAGGTGTTGCGGGTCATCAAGTTGGTCAAGTTCGGCGCCGCTCCCGAATACACATAGAGATCCGGCCGGGAAATGACCGGCGAACCGTCGGAGTTGGTGATCCCATTGACTTGGTGACACCGACTGCAATTAGCCAGGTATACCTCTTCGCCAGTGGCGGACTTTCCTGCGACCGGCGAAGCGTAGCCTGCGAGTTGATTCTCTTTCCACGTCTCGAAGCCGGCGGCGTCGAGTGAAACCGCCTCCATCCGCATATAGGCGTGGGACAGCCCGCAGAACTCGGTGCACTGGCCGGCATAGATGCCTGGCTCGTCCGCCTCCATCCGCAGCGTATGGACCCGTCCCGGGACGGCATCTCGCTTACCGTTCAGCTTTGGAATCCAGAACGAGTGGATCACGTCGCGGCTGGTGATTCGTAACAGAACCTTCTGGCCAGCGGGGATCACGATCTGGCCGCTGGTGATGATCGGCTCTGAGATACCGCCGCAGCCATCTTGCACTGGGTAGTCGTACTCCCACCACCATTGCTGCCCGGTGACATTGATGACGCACTCGGTATCGCTGGTCTTGGCGAGCTCGAACAAGGTGGTGACCGTAGGAACGCCGATGCCGATCAGAATCAGCGCGGGCAGGATGGTCAACGCGATCTCCAGCGCTGGCTTGCCGTGGGTCTGCCTCGGGATGGCCTGACCACGATCCTTGTACTTGACGACGCAGAACAGGACGACACCGGCGACGATCACCAGGACGATCCCGGCGATGTAGAACGGGATTCGCTGCAGATCGTCGATCTTGCGAGCGTTCTCGCCAGCCGGTTGGAAGGTGTCCTGAGGAGCGTCCTCGGCGCATCCGCTCAGGAAGGCAATCGCGCCGAACGCTGCTGCTGGAATCGCCATGCGGTGGCCGGCGCGGCGCCGACGGCTGTCGCGGAGCAGGCTTGTCATCGAGTCTCCCGAATCATTGGTGGCAACTTCACATTTGGCGGAGCCGACCGCAGGGCGTTCACAATCGTGAACGGTAGTCAGATGTCGTCGGAGACGCGCCATTTGGTCGAGACCGAATCGATTGAAATATGTCACGGCACCTCGATCGTCAACACGGCAGTGTCGACTCCTGGAACGGTGAACACATACGGCTCGTCCTCGGCGGCTGCAAACGATGGTCGCACCGGCTTGACGATGAGGAATTGAGTTCCACCCTCGCCAACAGCCTGGGTGCACAGTGCATCTTCTTCGCTTCGCTCGTTGTCGGTGCCAGCGTCGATGACCTCGTCGCCGAGATACGCGCGCAAGCGGTACTCGCCCTCGTCGAGGTTCTTGAACTTGACGAAGTTGCTGTTCGACCGCCGCAACGTGACAGAGGCAGGATTGCCGTTGATACCGATCACCTCGGCCCGAAGGAGGCCGTTCTCCAGGATGATCGTCGCCGAAAGATTGCTCTTCGACGCAATCGCACGAGTCGAATGGTCGTCTGCTTCGGTGAGTTCGGCCTGGCACGTATCGCCTTCGGCAGACACCTGGTTGAGTTCGTGCTTCTCGATGTGGTGGCCGCCATCCAGCGCGGTTGCAACGCCGGCCCCCAGAATCGCGACGGCACCGACGCTGCACAGCGATGTCACCAGCGACTTGCCGACATTGCGCTTGGTGGCGATCAGCGCACCGAACAACAACACCGCAGTTGCAACGCCGCCGAAGATCACCATCCCGGCGGTGCCGGGCTTGTAGAGCATGATCCGGGAGAACGAAAAGATGATTGCCCCGAGGCCAACTGCACCAAGAATCGGGAGTTCCAATGGATGCAGGATCCGGCGGCGGATACCGGCGTTGTACGCGGCATCGCCCGATGCCCGATCGCTCCAGGACAGCACCATCCACTCGACAACCGCAACGAGCAGCACGATGACGGCAATCCACGTGATCGCGAAACCGGCGACCAAGCCAATCGGCAACAGCGCTGCACCGAGCCCTGCGACAAGTGGCCACATACTGGGCGCTGTCGGCTCGTGCGCGGCTGCGCAGGTCTCGATCCCCCTGGTGTCCATCGACGAGACGTTGCTGTCACGGACCCAAAAGTTGATGCCCATCAAGAACGCGAATGCGATCGCAGCTGAGACCAGGCCGAGCGTGCCGAGTGGCGCGCCGTCCTGGGTGACGCCGTAGATGAGGGTGCCGGCGAACGCGAGAACGGTGGCACCGATGAAGAGTTTGGAACCAGTGGTGAACATTCGTGATTACCTGCTCACTTTGTGATGTAGACCACGAACCACAGCATCGCGAATGCAGCGGCTACGAAGTACCAGTAGATGGCGTGGGCGGTGACGATTTCGCGTTCGGTGGTTCGACCACCGAGGTAACGGAATGCGGTGACCAGGGAAAAGACGATCCCTGCCACAAGGAAGATGAGGAACGTTCCGGTGACTGCGTAGAACATGACGCCGTATCCGTTGTCGTCTTCGCCGCGAATCGGCACCTGCATCTGGGCGTAGACCGCAGCCTGCGCGTTCACGATCGCCAACCCAATGACTCCGGTCAACGCGAGTGCGATACCGACATGCTGCTTGTCGTCACGGCGAGCCGAATACACAGCCCATTGGGCGAACACGGCGACCCCGACGAAACTGAGCAACATGATGTTGCTCGCGACACCGGGCACTGAAATGTCCTTCGGCAGCCACGTACCGTCTGGCAGGTTGCGGGCGTTGTCACGGAACCGGATCCACATAGCGAGCATCCCGCCGATGAGCGTTGCTCCCGCCACGCAGACAAGCGCCGTGCCGACGAACAGTTGGCGGCGCGCTGCGGGTGCCGGTGGTAGTGCGAGCATCAGGACTTCTCCGTCGCGTTCGATGATGGCATTGGCTTGAGATCGAGCAATGGCTCGGCGGAGGCAACTGTGTGCATCGTCGAGAAATTCTCAATCGGTGGTGGTGACGATGTCGCCCATTCCAGGGTCTGGGCGTCCCACGGGTCGTCGCCGGCGAGTTTGCCGGAACGGAAACTCTTCGCAGCGAGGCCGAGGAAGCCCAGAACGGTCAAGGCCATGAGCCCGTGTCCGACGCCAGCGAGCGTGTTCCAAAGGTTCTGAGGACCGGAGTAGTCAAAGACCGTTGCCTCGGCGGGCTGGTCGGCGAACCCGGCGATGTAGTACGGCAACGTCGCGAGCACGGTGGCGGTCACGCCCAGAAGAGCGAATGGTGCGGCCTTCTTCTCATCGATCAAGCGTCCCGACAACTTGGGGCCCCAATAGACGACCGCCCCCATTGCCGACAGAACGGCGCCGTAACAGACGTACACGAACGCACCCTCTTCGAACACCGTGCCGAGAAGGTGCAATTCCTCCACACCGTTGACCAAGCCGCCGAGCATGCCCATCAGAACCATGCCGAGGCCGAAGAAGCCGAACAGGAACGGAACGTTGAGCTTGGGCTTGCTCCCGAGGAACGCCAGCGGGCCAAGCAGCAACACGATGACGACGCCGAGAACCGGCAAGCCGTTGAAAAACAGGTAGTTCACGAGATTTTCCAGCTTGTCGCCGAACAAATCGCCCAGGTACAGCTTCGAGCCAGTCCAGGGCAGGGTCTGCTGTGTCTGGGTGACACCACCGAGAGCGGCAACGCCGATCAGGGCGAGCCCGCCGAACACGAAACCGCGCTTGGGCATCCGCCGTCTCGCGGTGACTGGAATCAATTCGGCGACGAAGCCGATCGCCGGAAGTGCATAGATGAACGAGCTTGGTTGGGTGAGCGAGAAACCGAGCCAGTTAGCCGAGGCAACCCCGGTGCTGCCGGGGCCGAAGCGAAGCAGACCGTCGTTGCCGCCGAACGGCTGGCGGTTGTACCGGTAGCTCGCGTAGAGATAGATGACCGTTCCGATCGCGACGGGCAGAATCAGGATCAGGCCGAGGGCACTGATCAGAACCGACCACGAGAACAACGGAATCCGGCGCATGTTCATGCCCGGAGCGCGAGTGGTGAGCACGGTGGTGGCGAGCGAAATCGCGATCGCCGTCAAACCGGCGAGCATGACTCCGTACGACGAGATGAACAGGGCGACGTATTTCGTGGCGCCACCGCCCGGTCCTCCGTTGGCGGAGATCGAGATGATGACCACGGCCATGCCAAACAGCCAGGCCCAGAAACCAGCGGCCGCTAACCGCGGGAACGCGAGTGAGCGAGCACCGAGTTGGAGCGGCACGACTGCGACGGAGAGGCCGAGCATCACCGGTAGGACGACGAAGAAACCGAGGCCGACTCGATTGATCGCAAAAAGCTGCCCGATCGACCCCGAATCGAGCAGCGATTCACCGGTGTCGGCCCGTTCGAAACCAAGGAGTGCACCGATTGCCGCAATGCCGACCAACGCCAACATCCCGCCGCCAATCAGCATCCGGCCGAGGCGCTTGTGGTCGCTGGTGGTGACCCATGCTCGGACTGACACCGCCAAGGAACCCATGGAGGTCGAACTGGCAGACGCAGCGCGCGCAGCAGGTTCGGTGGCTGCGTGCGGTGCGGTATCGATTGTGGTCATGGGCAACAGCTCATTTCAGACATTCGCTCTGGTCAATACGCTCGGTGGTGGTGCGCGTGGATCCGCCGAAGGGGCGCGGATTCGGGTCCGTTGTTTCTCCGACATTACCCACAAGGCCTACCGCGCTCCGAAATCTCCGCGCCAAACACGGGAAAGATTTTCGACCGTCAGAAGCCGTTGCGAACAAAGACGTCCACCGTGAGGACGCCGAACAGCAACGTGACGTAGCTGATGCTGTAGCCGAACAGCCGCATGGCCTTCTGTGGGTCCGGCTGACGACTAAGGGCGAGTGTGCCGTAGATGAACAAGCCGCCGAGCACGATCGCCCCGATCGAGTAGACGAGTCCCAGATCTGCAACCGGAATCAGTACGAGTGTGGCGACCACCATGACAACCGTGTACCAAAGCATCTGACGCAGAACCTGCGCGAGGGGTGCGACGACGGGAAGCATCGGCACATTCGCTGCCCGGTAGTCGTCGATATGACGAATTGCGAGCGCCCAGAAGTGCGGTGGTGTCCACAAGAACATCACGACGAACAACAACACCGGCGTCCAGGCGACATTGTTCTGGACGGCTGACCAGCCGACCAGCACGGGCACGGCACCTGCCGCGCCGCCGATGACGATGTTCTGGCGGCTCGTACGCTTCAGCCAGAGCGTGTAGATGAAGACGTAGAACAGCGCCGCCGACAGCGCCAGGCATGCCGAGAGCAAGTTCGCTCCGCTCCAGAGAACAGCGAATGCAAGCAGCTGCAACGCGCAGGCGAAGATCAACGCGTTGCGCGGCTCGATCAGGCCCGTCACGAGTGGGCGACCCTGCGTACGCACCATCAACTTGTCGATGTCGCGGTCGACATACATGTTGATCGCGTTCGCCCCGCCAGCGGCCAGGGTGCCGCCGAGCAGCGTGACGAGCACCAACGACGTCGCCGGCCAGCCGCCTTCGGCGAGGATCATCGTCGGCACCGTCGTGATCAACAGCAATTCGATGATGCGTGGCTTGGTGAGCGCAACGTAGCCACCGAGCACGGTGGTCGGGGTGCGGCGCGAGCCGTGACCGACGCCGCCAGGCGCAAGCCGGGACGGAACGAGTGGGCGGGAGCCAACGGACATCGTTGATCAGACTAGGTCTGTTCGAGGGAGGTTCCCAACTGACTGACTCGCCGTGTTTTCACTTCCGGCTGTGCCATCTCCGTGCCGACATGTCACGTTTGGGTTTGGCGGCGCGAGAATGGGGGGCAATGTCGCCAGCCGCTGCTCCTCTTGTGGTCGAACGCCCACAGGTCGACGAGACCGTTCAGCCCGATACACCGTGGATCGTGCTGGTCTGGAATGACCCGATCAACTTGATGAGTTACGTCACGTTCGTGTTGCAGAAGCTGTTCGGGTACAGCCTCGAGAAGGCCACAACCCTCATGCTCGACGTCCACGAGAAGGGTCGAGCAGTTGTGTCCAATGGCACCCGCGAAAAAGCCGAACTGGATGTCTTTCGGCTGCACGAGCACGGCTTGTGGGCCACCATGCAGCGAGACGACTGACGTGGGCCGCCTCCCCCGACCACCCGTGCAGAAGACGCGAAACGGGTTCAGAATCAATCTCGACATGGAAGAGCGCGAGCTGATCCACCGCCTGCTCGGCGAACTGCGCTCGCTGCTCACCCAGCCCGACGTCGGCGACGAACGCCTTCGCCGGTTGTTTCCGACTGCATATCACGAGCGCGGTGATCGAGAATACGACGAGGAATTCCGGCGGCTCATGCGCGACGAGTTGATCAATTCGCGAATGGCTGGCCTCGACTTGATCGCTGGGGCGCTTGCGCCAGCCGAATCCTCGCCAGCGGAACTGACCGAAGCTCAGATGATGGCGTTTCTCCAGGCCTTGAACGGGATTCGCCTGGTCCTCGGCACGATGCTGGACGTGACCGAAGACCATGACATCGACGATGTGGGCGACGACCATCCAATGGTCGGCGAGTATCACCTCTACAACTTCCTCAGCTGGGTGCTCGATAGCTCCGTTCGAGCCGTCCAGAGCTGAATTCGCCGAGTCGAATCCGTTACGCGGGGTAGGCAATGCAGCTGACAGCGCCGGGCCCGCAGTCGATGCCGACGCTCGGCCCGATTCGGAAATGGACCACCTCCTGGACGGCTGCGGTCTCACCGACGGCATGCGCGAGCGCCTCTGCGATCGGCCACGAGTTGCGGTGGGCATTGCCGATCGCGATCTTCAGACCGTCGCCCCACGACAGTGTCTGACGGGCCATCGAGTTGACTGCATCGACCATCGAGTCGACCCGTTCGACCTCGCTGATCTGGCCATCGATCATGGTGAGAACTGCCCGCGATCGCGCCGTTCGATTCGGACCGAGGAAATCCAACGCGCTCACAATGAAGACACCGCCGATCACGGGTGCCAATGATTCTGCGATCTCTGCGGCCTCATCGAGCGACGCCCCGGTCGCCAGAGCATCTCCCGCCGCCCACACACAACAACTCACTCCGAAGCGTGCCGTGCCGGAATCGACCAGCCGGACAGGGACCGGGGAACAGCGCGCCGCCAGGCGTGCGGCATGCAGGATCGAACACGCTTCGAGCGACGTATGGATCGACAGGATCTGGGTGCAACCGCGGGCAGCGAGTTCGTCGTAGGCGACCGCGAACTGACCGGAACTGGGCTTAATGAACGTGGCATCCGGGCGCCGCCCGTTGGAGAACAACTCGTAGAAACTGTCGGCGTCGATATCGACACCTTCGAGAAACTCCTGTTCATCGATCACAAGAGTCAACGGGACGACTTCGACGTCGTACCGCTCGCGCAGGACAGGGGGGATCTGCGAGTTGCTGTCAGTGCACAGTCCAATTCTGCCGCCGCCAGGTTGTGGCACGGTCGCGATCACAGCGTGTTCCCCGCCATTTGATGCATCAACCCGACCGTACGCGACATTTGGCACGAAGTCTGCAAATGTCGCCCAAAGTCAGCCGTTTGTTCCGATTCTGTAACCGGCGGGGACCCATTGTGGGTCGGTGGAGAACCGGTCCGGCGTGCAATCTGAAATCCTCTGGCGCGTTTGAGCCGGTTCACTGATAATCTTCGTGCGCTCTCAACAGGAGTCGAGACGTACACCTAGCCCCCATCGTCTAGTGGCCTAGGACACCACCCTTTCAAGGTGGCGGCACGGGTTCGAATCCCGTTGGGGGTGCTGACCAGTCAATTCTGGTCCCGTGGTGAAGTGGAGTTCACGCCGGCCTGTCAAGCCGGAGGTCGCGGGTTCGAACCCCGTCGGGACCGCTCTCAATGAAAAACTCATTGAGCGCTGGTCAGCAAGTCCAGGAATGCCAGTTGACAACCAACCAGGTTCTGTAGCTCAGTCGGCAGAGCATACGCCTGAAAAGCGTAGGGTCACCGGATCGACGCCGGTCAGAACCACGTCACAAAGCCGCAGGTCAGAGGTCAGCAACGGTCTCCCGGTCTGCGGCTTTGACGCGCACGGCCTCGATATCGATAGCCGGGCGGCCGGCGTCCAGGCCCCGGCGCTCGAAGACCGTGATCGGCCGTTCGGTCGGACGCGTCACGACCCTGCCGACCAGCCGGGGCTCGGCGGCGATTGCCTGCAACGCTTGTTCTGCGTAGGCCGGATCATCGGTGGCCAGCCGAAACAGCCCGGCGGGGGCGAGGGCGTCGGTGATCAACGCGAGCCGCGCGGCTGTGACCAACCGCTTTCCTGCCTGGCGAGCCTTCGGCCACGGATCGGGGAACCAAACCCTGATCTCGGCGACCGACTGCGTCCCGAGCAGCGCCAGCAGGTCGAAGGCGTCTCCGACCCACAGGCGCACGTTCGTGATGCCCCGCTCGTCGAGCAACACGGCGAGGTTCGCGACCATCGCTGCGTTCGGTTCGCAGGCAATCGCCAACGATTCGACGTCTGAGATGGCCATCGCTGCCGTGGAGTCGCCCTTGCCGCACCCGATCTCGACGACGATTCGCTCCCCGGCATACGGCGGTTCGGCGGCGTAACGGGGTACGAGGACGTCCAATGCCCGCTGCCGGGTCGCCGACATCCGACCCTGGCGGCCACCGAAGGTGTAGCTGCCACCGACGGGCCGCAGGCCCTGGAATGGGCGGACGGCCGGCAGGATCGGTGGCTCGGACACGGGTCACAACGGTAGCGGCGGCAGTGAGCCTGTTCGATACGGTGCGGCCGTGACCGACGACGGCGTGCAATTGAACGAACTGGGCTTTTACGGACTCGCGGGTGCCCCGAAGTCACCGCGCGATCTTCTCCAGGAATGTCGCGACGGCGAATCGCTCGGCTTCGGATCAGTGTTCCTGTCAGAGCGCTACAACATCAAAGAGGCAGTGACGCTGAGCGGGGCGGCGGCCGCCGTCACCGAGAGACTCGGCATCGCGACCGGTGCCACCAATCACAACACCCGACACCCGATCATCACCGCGAGCTACGCAACCACGATGCACCGGATGACCGGCGGGCGTTTCGCGCTCGGTCTCGGCCGGGGGATCGAGCCGCTGTTCGACGCCTTCGGAATCCCCCGAATCACCACAGCCCATCTCGAAGACTTCGCTGGGCTGATGCGTCGACTGTGGCACGGCGAGGTGGTCATTGGCCACGACGGACCGGCCGGCAAGTTTCCTCTGTTGGCGCTGGACACCGATTTCGACGAGGACATCCCACTGATGCTCACGGCATTCGGACCGCAGTCGTTGGCCCTCGCCGGCCGAGCATTCGACGGCGTCATCCTGCACACCTTCTTCACTGACGAGACGCTGCAACGTTGCGTCGCGTCCGTAAAGCAAGCGGCGGAACAAGCGGGCCGAGATCCCTCTTCTGTCCGGGTCTGGAGTTGTTACGCCACGATCGGGGACTGGTTGCCGGCCGACGTTCGATTGAAGAAGACGGTCGGGCGGCTGGCCACATACCTGCAGGGGTACGGCGACTTGATGGTTCGCACCAACGGTTGGGATCCGGGCGTCCTCGGACGGTTTCGTGCTGATCCGTTTGTTGCGCGGTTTCGGGGTGCATTCGACCAGAAGGCAACGACGTCCGAACTGGAGCACGTTGCGACGTTGATACCGCAAGAATGGCTCGAGGCGTCGGCGTCGGGCAGCGCGGACCAATGCGCGGCCGCCGTGCGTGGCCAATTCGATCTTGGGGCGGACGGGGTGATTCTGCACGGCGCCGCGCCATCAGAGCTTGCGCCGACTCTTGCTGCCTATCGATCGATCCGACCAGCCGGCCGATTCGACCATCTCCGCGCGAATCCCGCTGGCTGACAGCAGCGCACGCAGCAGTGCTTGCAGCCGCGCTTGCAAGAGTTTGCAGCAAATGTGACCTCAGGGCAGGAAGAACCGTTCGCGGAACTGGTGCGGGTGGGGCGGGTGGGTACGATTCGGTGATGGCCGGTGTGAATCCTTGGGAGCAGTTGTCACGAGGGGTCGATCTGCCGTTCCATCCGGACCTCGTGGTGCCTTCGATGCATCCCGTGACCCTCGACGTACCGAACCCTGCGGCGATCGACGACGTGGCCAATGCGTCCCGCGAAGCAATCATCGACCGACTCGCTTTCGACGTGACTCCCGGCATGACGGTCGCCGTCGGTGCGGGCAGCCGTGGGCTGACAGACCGCGTCGCAATCATGCGGGGCACGATCGAGGGGCTGCGTCAACTCGGTGCCGAACCGTTCGTCGTTCCGGCGATGGGTAGCCACGGTGGGGCAACGGCCGAGGGTCAGCGGGCGATGGTGGAAGAACTCGGGATGACCGAGGACGCGATCGGGGCCGAGATCAGATCGACCATGGACACCGTCGAGGTCGCCAGAACACCCGACGGAATGCCGATCTACCTCGACCTCCATGCCGCTGGGGCCGACCGGATCCTGCCCGTCAATCGGGTCAAGCCGCATACCTGTTTTCACGGCCCGATCGAGAGCGGCTGCACGAAGATGGCGGTCGTCGGCTTCGGCAAGCAGCCCGGTGCCGCACAGATCCATTCGTGCGGTCCGATCGAGATGCGCGATCGACTGCTGCGTGGGATCGACGCTTTGCGTGCGAGCGGTCGGCTCCTCGGCGGCCTCGCCAGCGTGGAATCGACAACCGGTGCCGTCGTGCGAATCGAGGCGTTCACCGCAGCCGACGTCGGTGGGGACGCCGAACGCATACTGCTCGACGACGCCCGAAGCCTTGTTCCCGCCCTTCCGTTTGCCGACATCGACGTGCTCATCATCGACGTTGGCGGTAAGGACATCAGCGGCACGACGATGGACCCCAATGTGACCGGAAGATTCTGGATCCACGGACTTGACGACTCAGATTCGCCACGAGTTTCCAACATCGTGCTCCTCGGCATCACACCGGTCAGCGGCGGAAACGTGCTCGGCATCGGACTTGCGGACTTCATTCCAGCTGCGCTCGCCAATCAGATCGACTGGCACAAGACGTACGTCAACTGTTTCACAGCCGGAGCAAGTGGCGTTCGCCGCAGCCGGATGCCGATGGTGTTGCCCGACGAGCAGGCGTGCATCAAGGCCGCACTCAGCATGTGTGGCAAAGGTGTTATTGAACCGAAGCGGGTCGTGCGGATCAGTAGCACACTGCACATGTCGCGGTGCCACGTCAGCGACGCATTGCTGGCTGACCTCCCGGTCGGCGTCCACGCCGCATGAGCTCCAACAACTAGAACTTGTCCAACACGACGACGGTCATTGCCACATAGTGCAGACCCGCGCCGACGACGGTGCAGATATGGAATACCTCGTGAAAGCCAAAGACTGTTGGCCACGGGTTCGGACGCTTGAGCGCATAGACGACGGCACCGCCGGTATAGGCCAAACCGCCACCCATGACGAGCGCGAATCCGAGTGGTCCGAGGCCGGTGTACCACTGCCCGATCGACGGCAGAGCGGCCCATCCAACGATCACGTACACAGCAGCGAACGCCCATCGGGGAAGCGCGAACGGCGCCCATTGCAACGCGATTCCGACGAGTGCGCCGATCCACGCGGTCACAAGGACGCTTGAGCGGTTCCATCCGGACAGGGTGACGACGGCCATTGGCGTGTATGCGCCAGCGATGGCCAGGAAGATCGTGCAGTGATCCAGTTTCGACATCAGGGCACGTGCTCGTGGCCGCCACGGCAGCCGGTGATAGGCCGCCGAGACGCCGAACATCGCTCCCGTGCCAGCGACGTAGATCACGATCAGCCAAGGGCCACGGCTCGTTTCGTTCGCTTCGCCGATGATCAAGGCACCGAGCACGACGATCGATGCAAACGCAACGACGTGCGACCAGCCCCGCAGAAGTGGCTTGCCGGTCAGCGGTTCAGCAGTCACCGTTTCACCGTAGCGCTGCGCACGGCTGTCGTCGCTGCGCTCAAGCCGAGGTCGATTCGCGCCGATACAAGTTCTGCGTCGGAGGAACGGTTGGTCCATTGAACATTCACAAGTCGAGGTGGGACATACAGCACAGTTGGTCGGCACGTATGCCGGGGTCGGACAGGCGCGGCCCGCTTGTGCTCGGCCAACTCATCGATTCGGCACCTCCATTGGACACAATGGAGATCGCAGCGTGAACGACAAGCCAGTCCTGCACTCGACCCTGGAACGCCAACTCCGCAGACTCGGTATTGGTGAGGCTCCGCCAGACTCCACGCAGTGGGCGGCCTTTCTGGGGCGGGTGACGGAGAGTTACAACGAAGACGATCGCGGCCGAGAACTTCTCGAGCGGTCGTTGGAGATCTCATCGCGCGAGATGCGCGAACTCTACGAAGAATTACGGCGGAGCTCCGAGCATCGCCTTGCGTTCGAGCGCGACCGCCTTCTGGCCGTCTTCGACGCCGTGTCCACGGCACTCATCGTCATCGATGAGCGAGGTGACGTCAACGCTGCGAACCCGGAGGCTGTTCGGTTGTTCGGACCCCTCGCCGATGTCGTCGGGCGACCTCTCGACGCTCTGCTCATTGCTGGAACGAGCGCGAACACCGAATACCGCCTCCTCCAGGACAATTGGCGTTCGACGGTGATGTTCCAGCAACGTTGGCAGGTCGACGACGTCACTCTGCGGCCACGTGGAATGGCCCCGTTCCCGGCCGATTGCGTGATCGTGCCGTTCCGCGGAGCGGTCCAGACCGAGTCCAGCCCTGGCTCCCGAAGTGCAGTGGTGGTGATCACCGACAACAGCGATCGGGAGGTCGCGAGGGCGTTGTTGGAGTGGCAAGCTACGCATGACGTGCTGACTGGGCTGAGCAACCGCTCGCTGGTGACGGACCGGTTGCAACACGCGCTGCTGCTGTCGTCACGCTCGGGTCAGTGGCCAGCCGTCCTCTTCATCGACCTCGATCGATTCAAGTCGGTCAACGACCAACTCGGACACGCGACAGGGGATCGGTTGCTCGTCGAGGCGGCCCGCCGAATCGAACGATCGATACGCCAAGTCGACACAGTCGCCCGCCTTGGTGGTGACGAGTTCGTGATTTTGTGCGAAGCATTGGAGCGTCCCGATCTTGCTGAACAAGTCGCGGCTCGCGTCCTTCAGGCGCTGGAGGAGCCGTTCGATTTCAGCGGCGAGGAAGTCTTTCTGTCTGCCTCGATCGGCATCGCTCGCGCCCACAGGGCTACCGCGTCTGCCGACGAACTGATCCGCGAAGCGGACCTCGCGATGTATCGGGCAAAAGAGAGCGGCCGGAATCGGATCGAGACGTACGACCCCGCGATGCACGCAGAATCTCGGCGGCGGGTCAACATGGAACGTGCGCTGCGCGAGGCACTCGACAACGACGAGTTGACCGTGGTCTACCAACCGATCTTTGACACCGCATTTGGAGCGTTGGTGGCGTTCGAGGCACTCGTTCGTTGGCATCACCCCGAATTCGGAAACGTCACCCCGGCCGAATTCATTCCGCTCGCCGAAGAGACCGGCCTGATCGCCGCGGTCGGTGAGCGCGTCCTCGACATTGCGTGTCGCGACGCTGCATCATGGCGTGAGACGGCGCGTTTCGCGATTGGACTGCACGTCAACGTGTCGGGACGTCAGTTGGGAGCTTCCAACTTCGTTAACTACCTCGCCAGGGTGCTCCGGCACCATCACATGGAACCCGCCAGCTTGACCCTAGAACTCACCGAGTCGATCCTGCTCGACAACCCAGAGCGGGCTGCGACTCGTTTGATGGCGTTGCGCGAGGTCGGCGTTCGTGTCGCAATCGACGACTTCGGCGTTGGCTATTCGTCGCTTGCCTATCTGCGCCGGTTCCCCCTCGACGTGTTGAAAGTCGACCGTCAGTTCGTCGCCGGCATCACCAACTCTCCGCCCGGTCAGCAGGTTCTTCAGGCAATCGTGGATCTTGCGGCGGGCCTCGACTACACCGTCATTGCCGAAGGTGTGGAGCAACCCGAGGAACTGGTGTTGCTGCGAGAATTGGGCTTTCAATTCGCACAGGGCTACCTCCTCGCCGCACCGATGCCGCCCGCTGAAGCGTTGCTCCTTGCGGCGGCATCGTCGATCCCCCAGAGCGCCGAAACCTGACCCAACATCCCGCGCTTGCAAGAGTTTGCAGCAAATGTGACCTCAGAACGGGCAGAACCGTTCGCGGAACTGGTTGGGGTGGGGGTTAGCTGCCGTATGGGTAGCCGAGGTCGGGGGCGGTCAGCATTGGTACGAACGGGATTCCGGCTGCCTCGGCGAGCGCCGCACACGTGCCGCCTCTGTCGACGATGGTGGTGATCAGCACGGGAATCGCCCCGAAGGCCAGGACCGCCTCGACGGCTTCCATGATCGACGTCCCACGCGTCACGGTGTCCTCAGTGATCACGACTCGGTCTCCTTCGAGCAGCGCGCCGGCGATCCGGCCGGTGACGCCGTGGTCCTTGGCGTCCTTGCGGACCGCGAAACTGCGCAAAGATCGACCGCGAGTGGCCGCCACAGCCGCAACTCCATAGGCGACAGGATCCGCACCCATCGTCAGTCCGCCGATTGCTGTTGCATCGTCGGGAATCAACGACAGCGCCACATCGGCCATCAACAACACGCCATCAGATCTGCAGGCCGTCTGCTTGGTGTCGAGGAACCACGTGCTGCGGGCGCCGGACTTCAAGGTGAAATCACCCGTCTTGACCGAGTATCGAAGGACGTGGTCGCGCAGCGCAGCACGGGCGGGGTCGAGGGCCATCCGGTCGACCGTAGCGGACTATTTCGACCGTCTCGCTCTACGGCTTGGTTCGGCGGTCGCGCAGGAGGGCTTCTTGGGCAACGGTGGCGACATGAACTCCGTCAATTCCAAACACATGGCCGATCGCGAGACCGCGGCCGCCAACGAAGCTGTGACAGGTCATCTCATAGAGATGCCACTCGTCGGCCCGGAACGGGCGGTGGAACCAGATCGTGTGGTCGAGGCTGGCGAGAAAGACATCGTTGCGATCGTGGTCAACCTCATGCGTCATTGGGTGAGCGGCCAGCACCGCATCACACGGCAAGTCATCGGACAGATAGGCCAGCATGCACCAGTGCACCAACGGGTCATCACCGAGCGGATCGACCGACCTGGCCCACATTGCCCCTCGGCCCGAGCCCCTGCCATTGGCCGCCGGCATCGCTGCGCCCGGCACGATCGCGCGCTCAAAGATCGACGACCATGAATCGGACTGCAATTCATCCGGGCCCGGCAAATCGTCGGGCATCGTGATTCCCTCGATCTCCACCGAGGCCTCGTCGCGCTGAAACGACGCTTCAAGGTTCAAGATCGCCCCGCCGGCTTGGCGAGCAACGACTCGTCTCGTACAGAACGTTCGCCCGTCGCGGATTCGATCGACTTCGTAATGCACGGGCTCATTGTGATCCCCACTGCGAATGAAGTAGGCACGTAATGAATGGGGGTTCAATGCAGACTCGACCGTTGCCGCAGCAGCACGAAGCGCTTGGGCCACGATCTGGCCGCCGTACAAACCGCCCCAGGGATACTTCGGGCCGACCCCGACGAAGGTGTCCGTGTCGATCGTCGTCAGCGCGAGGAGTTCGTGTGCATTCATGACTGGGAGACGGTACGCCGAATATCGCTAGCCCGCCGAAATCAGTTGTCAAAGGTTCCGATCGGAACTATGCACAATGTCGATCCATCTTTTTGCAGAAATATCCGGTAATTGTGGATGGTCCGTCAAATCTCTACTAGCGTCACGTTGATCATGCGCTGCTCACGCGTCAACGACGACGTCTGAAGCCGCAAACAACGTCCAGCCCTTTGTCGCGACTTTTGACACAATGAGTGTCGAGACTTGGCTGCTGGATTGCATGAGACGATGCGGATATCGCTGAACCTCACGGTGAGAGAAACTAGGTGAATCATGGCCAAACGTGGACCCAAAGGACCAATGACCGCTGAACACAAGGCGGCACTTGCCGCCGGTCGTTCAGAGGGCAAAGCAGTGCGTGACTATTTGGAAGCGCTGCGAAACAACAAACCCAAGCGCGGACGCAAGCGCACCCCGGAGTCCATTTCCAAGCGACTCGCCGCAATCGCCGACGAAGTCACCTCCGCCGATCCGGTCATGGAGTTGAAACTCGTCCAAGAACGCATCGACCTCGAAGCCGAACTGGCATCTGCCGGCCAGGCTGTCGACCTCAGCGCGATTGAAGCAGAGTTCGTCCGAGTTGCCAGGGACTACAGCGCCCGCAACGGCTACAGCTATACGGCGTGGCGCACAATCGGAGTCGATGCCAGCGTGTTGAAGAAGGCCGGAATCGGCCGCGGCGACGCGTAGAACGCACGCCTGAGCAACGACCTGATCAATCGATGAGGTCCAACGATTCGAACACCCGTCCAATGTGGCGCAAGCTGCGCTGCACGTCAAACGCACTGTCGAGAACGGCTGGGTCGATCACGACCCGGCCGATCTCGCTCGTCTGGTCTGCAGCTTGATTGCTGAATTGTTCGTCGAGGAGTTGGCGAAAGCTGCGCCCTTCATCCCACGCCCGCATCGCAGTTTCCTGAACGGTTCGGTACGCGTCATCGCGGGTCATTCCCGCCTGGATCAACGCGAGCAGCACCGGCTGACTGAACACCAGTCCGTGGCTCGCTTCGAGATTGGCGAGCATCCGTTGTGGAAACACCTGCAGCCCAATCAGCAATCGGCGCAATCGGTTTATTACATAATGAGCCAGGATCGCTGAATCTGGAAGTACGACTCGCTCAACGGAACTGTGTGAGATATCGCGCTCATGCCAAAGCGCGACGTCTTGGAGCCCGGCCTGCAGGTTGCCGCGCAGGACGCGTGACAGGCCGCTGATGGTTTCGGCCGAGATCGGGTTTCGCTTGTGGGGCATCGCCGACGAGCCCTTTTGACCGGGCTTGAAGCCTTCCTGCACCTCGCGAACTTCTGTGCGTTGGAGGTGGCGCAATTCGACGGCGATCAATTCCATCGTCGAACCGATCGACGCGCAGGCGTACAGGAATTCAGCGTGCCGGTCGCGGGCGATCACCTGCGTTGCCGGCACCGGGACGAGACCCAATTGACCACCGACGAAATGCTCGACCGCCGGGTCGATATTCGAATACGTTCCGACGGCGCCGCTGAGCTTGCAGACGGCAATCGTCGACCGAGCAGACTGCAAACGCTGACGGTCACGATCGATCTGCAATGCCCACAGCGCGACCTTCATCCCGAACGTCGTTGGCTCGGCGTGGACCCCGTGGGTCCTGCCGATCATCACCGTGTCGCGATGGCGGCGGGCAAGATCCTTGACCACCTCGAGCAGAGCCGTCGCTGCCTCGATCAGTACGTCGCAGGCATCGCGCAGCATCCAGCACCATGCGGTGTCGACGACGTCGCTGCTGGTCAAGCCGTAGTGGATCCAGGAACTGGCCGGCGCACCGATCGCAGCCTGAACGACATCGACGAACGCGGCGACGTCGTGGTCTGTGACAGCCTCTCGGTCGAGAACTGCTTGAACGAAGGCGTCGTCGATGTGCGGTGCTTGACGACGGCATGCCTCCGCGTCGGCTACAGGAACCAGACCCAATTCTGCATGGGCGTCTGTTGCGAGAAGCTCGATTTCCAGCCATCGCCGGAACCGCTCGACGTCGCTGAAAACATTGGCCATCTCTGGGAGTGAATACCGGGGAATCATCAGGTCACGACCAGGTCACGTAGTCGTCGCGTTCGGCTCCGACGCCGACGATCCGGATCGGGACGCCGACTTCCATTTCGACGAGACGGAGAAAGTCCTGGGCCTCGACCGGCAGGTCACTCGGTTCGCGGACTGCGGCGAGGGAACGGTTCCAACCCGGGAACTCGGTGTAGATCGGCTCGACATCGCCGAGTTGCTCCATCCGGTCCGGATAGTTCTCGAGGATGGTGTCGCCAATTCGGTAACCGGTGCAGACCTTGATCTGCTCGAAAGTGTCGAACACGTCGAGCTTGGTGAGGGCGATCTCACTGAGGGAATTGAGCCGAACTGCCTGGCGCAACATCACACAGTCGATCCAGCCCGGACGGCGACGACGGCCTGTCACCGTGCCGAACTCACGACCGATATCGACCAATTTGTCGCCGAGTTCGTCGGTGAGTTCCGTCGGAAACGGTCCAGCGCCAACACGAGTGGTGTACGCCTTGGTGATCCCGACGACGCGGTCGATGTCACGTGGGCCGAGACCAGTGCCAGCGCATGCGCCACCCGCCGTTGGATTCGACGACGTGACGAACGGGTAGGTCCCGTGGTCGAGGTCCAAAAAGGTGGCTTGGGCACCTTCGAGCAGCAGGTGAAAACCGGCTGCGAGTGCACCGTGCAGTGCGCTCACGGTATCGCTGACGTACGGAGCGAGCCTGGCCGCAAGGACCGAGAACTCCTCCACGATTGCATCGATATCGAGCGATGCTGCGCCAGCTGCTACCAGCAATCGATCCTCGACCGTTGCCCGTTCCTTCAACGATGTGGCGAAGGCTTCGGGGTCAAGCACCTCGCCGACGCGAATTCCCACCCGCCGGGCCTTATCCGCGTAGGCCGGCCCAATGCCTTTCAGCGTTGTGCCGATCTTGTCGTCGCCACGCATTGCTTCCGCGAGCGCGTCCCAGGCCTGATGCCACGGGAAGATGAGGTGGGCATGGCTGCTGACCAAAAGACGCTCGCACGAGATTCCCCGGCGTTCGAGGGTGTCGATTTCGTTGAACAACGTGATCATGTCGACGACGACACCATTGGCGATCACGGGGACGACGTGGTCATACAGAATTCCGCTCGGAATCAGTTGCAGCGCATAGCGCTCTTCGCCGACGACCACCGTATGACCGGCATTGTGCCCGCCCTGATAACGCACGACGTAGCCGTGTTCCTTAGACAACAGGTCGATGACCTTGGCCTTGCCTTCGTCGCCCCACTGGGCTCCAACAACAACGGTGACAGGCATGAAACGCTCCAAGCGGGACAGGGGAACGTGAAGAAAGCCTAGTGGTCGTACTGACCGGCCAGGTACCTTGGGCAGTCGTGAGTTCATCCGACGCCAGCCAAACGAGCACCGACAGTCCGGCCGTGATGCGACAGCTCCTGTGGTCCGAGATGAACGAGAGCGAGCGGGCGAAATTGTGCCATCGGGGTATCGACGAGATCTTCGATCCAGCACTCAAGGAGTCCATCGGCCGGATCATCGACGACGTCCGGGTCAACGGCGACGACGCCGTGTGCAAAGCCCTTCGTGACTTCGACCGGATCCGGTTGCGGCCGGACCAACTGCGGGTGACGGCCGACGAGATCGCCGCCGCCCGGGTTTCGGATGAGGTCGACGCTGCCATCGACGCTGCCATCGTGAACCTGCGTACCTTCAACCGGGCGCTCCGTGAGCGTGCGAGCGATTGGTCGATCGAGAGTCAGCCAGGCCTGGTCGTCGGCGAGAAGATCACCCCGATCGAGAGCGTTGGACTGTTCGTGCCGAGCGGGAAGGCTAGTTACCCCTCGGTGGCCTATCAACTGGGGGTGCCCGCGACCGTTGCCGAGGTGAGGGAAATCTCGCTGATCGTGCCGCCGATTCCGGGCAGCCAAGGCGACGTCGATCCAGCTGTGTTGGTCGTCTGCCGCAAGCTTGGCATCAGCGATGTGTTCCGGGTCAACGGTCCCGCCGGAATTGCTGCGCTGGGCTTCGGAACGGATTCGATCCCGAAGGTTCGCAAGGTCGTTGGCCCTGGATCTCCAGCGGTTACATGTGCCCAGATCGAGATGCAGCGACACGGGCTGGCAACGATGATGCTGCTCGGTCCGACCGAGAGCGTGATCATCGCCGACGAATCGGCGGACCCATACCTGCTTGCCGCGGATCTCTTGATCGAAGCCGAGCACGGCACGGACTCCGCCGTCGTCCTGATCACCACCTCGACTCGTGTCGCCGAGATGACCAACTGCGAACTGGCCCGCCAACTGACGGACCTCCCCGACATCCGGGCAACCGCGGCGCGGGCGGCCCTCGGCGTCAACGGTGGTTGCGTCATCGTTGGATCCCTGGCAGAAGCCGCCGACGTCTCGAATCGCTACGCCCCAGAACATCTCCAGCTGGTTGTCGCCGATGGCGCGCGGGACTCTACGCTGCGCCTCTTGACCGAAGCAGGTGAGATTCTGCTCGGCCAGAACACACCGTTCAGTGCTGCAAATTTTTTGATCGGCTGCCCTGCTTCGCTGCCGACGAGCGGGTTCGCCCACGTCTCGTCGGGAGTCACGGTCGAGGCCTTCCTCAAGCGCACAGCGGTCGCCGAAGTCTCCGCTAATGCCCTGCAGGAGATGGCACCATCCATCATCGTTCTGGCCAACCATGAGGGATTTCCGGCCCACGCAGCGGCACTCACCCGCCGATCACATGCAGAGCATCGCCTTGGTCACGACGAGTAGTCACCCGAGCACGTACGATCAGTCCCCATGAGCTCGTTGCTGTTGGTCGAGGACGACGAACGGATCAGTCAGCCACTCGTGCGGATGTTGCAGGCCGAGGGTTTCACGGTCCGTCACGTCGAGTTGGGCGAAGCCGCTCTGACGGCTGTCCACGATGACGAGCCAGATCTGGTCCTGCTCGATCTCAGTCTCCCAGACCTCGACGGGCTTGATGTGTGCCGTCGTCTTCGGGCCGTGTATCCGGGGATCCCGATCGTGATGTTGACTGCCCGCAACGAGGAGGTCGATGTCGTGGTCGGCCTCGACGCCGGTGCGGACGACTACATCACCAAACCGTTCCGCGTCGCGGAGCTGACGGCTCGAATTCGAACCCGCCTCCGCGCCCGAAATGTCGGGGTCAACGGCGGCCATGATCCAGACGTGTTCGGGTCACTGCGAATCGATCGTGCTGCTCGGCGGGCATGGGTCGACAGCGACGAGGTCGCTCTCGCGCCGAAGGAATTCGACCTCCTCGTGCTGCTGGCCTCTCATGAGGGTGAGACCATGCGGCGCGAGACCATCATGACCGAGGTGTGGGATGAGAACTGGTGGGGCAGCACGCGCACCCTTGACACCCACGTTGCGGCGTTGCGCCGCAAACTCGGCGACACCAGCGATACGCCCGAACGGATCATCACGGTGCGCGGTATCGGCTTTCGATACGACGCCGGTTGACGGCTGCGACCCGCGTGCCTCTCGCAGCGGACACTCGACGCATCAACATCACGCGCCCGGTGACGCGAGCACAGGCCGCGCAGCATGACGCGGTGACATGAAGCGTCGACTGGTCCGGAACACGATCCTCGTCGCCGTGTTGGTGCTGCTCGTGTTGGCGACGCCGGTCGTTCTGCTCCTCAGGAACGCAACCGAGGACGAGTTGACCGGCGGACTCCGCGGCAGGGCTGCGGCAATCAGCACGACGCTCGCCAACGAATTGCTGGCCGGCGGTTCGATCGAACAGCGAAACCTTGTCGGTGTCGTACCCGATGGTGACCGCGTCGTGGTCCGCCAAAACGGTGAGGTGATCTTCTCACTCGGACCTGAGATCGATGACGCCGTCCACGGCGTTGCGATCGGACCGTCGGGGCTCGAGATCGATGTCAGCACGAGTGGCCGCGACCTTCGTCAGCGACTTCTTCGCCAGTTCCTTCTGCTCGGCGTTCTCGCCGCTGGTGGGGTGTTGCTCGCAGCGGTGCTTGCTTCGATTTTCGGCGCCCGCCTCACCCGGCCACTGGAGCAACTCGCGGCATCAGCCGGCCGTCTCGGCGCTGGCGATTTCAGCGCCGCGTTGCCACCGCCATCGGGGATCAAGGAGATCGACGATATTCGTTCGACGCTGTCGGCCAGCGCAACGCGACTCGACCAAACTCTCAGCTCCGAGCGCAGTTTCACTGGCGACGCCACCCATCAACTGCGCACCGGACTCACCGGAATCGCGCTCCAGTTGCAGTTACTCGCGCTGCACGATGATCCGTTGGTCAAGGCCGACGCGACTCACGCTCTGGCTCAGACAGATCGGCTGACAGCGACGCTCGATGAGTTGCTCAATCTTGCTCGCGGCGGGCGTGGCAGTCAGCGGATGATCGTGCATCTTCACGACATCGCCTTGGAGCATCGCGGCGACTGGCTGCAGCGCTATCAGCTTCGCAAGCGCAACCTGTCATGCCTTGGCGCCGGGACATCGGTGCTCGCCACCCCCGGATTCGTCGGCCAGATCATCGACATCCTCCTCGACAACGCTCTCAATCACGGCCGCGGCGATGTTCGGATCGAGGTAACAGCACGTCAATTGCAGGTCACCGACGAAGGCGCAATGGACGACACCATCGCCGACGCGCTCTTCCTTGGCTCCGATGACCCGGCGGCACCCCACGGTCGTGGTCTGGCACTGTCTCGGCGCCTCGCCCAGGCAGACGGTGGGCGCCTGGAACTGGTCTCGCGGAACCCAACCACCTTCGTGCTCAGCTTTCCTGCAGCACACACCGAAAGAGCGTGAGTCGAGTGGTCCCCGAATTCACGTGTCCGCGCGACCGCACACGGCGATCAGGCGCGGATACTCTGGAACGATGAGGCGTCGAAATTTCCGGATCTGCGCGGGCCTGGTGTGCATGATGACACTCCCCGTTCTGACCACTCTCACCCCATCGGCATCACCGGCGTCCGCGGCCACAACAGCCGGTCAGCCCTCTGCGTTCACGGCGCTACCATCGCCGGTTCGGTTGGCCGACACCCGCACCACCGGGGCCGTCGGCGAGGGCGTGACAATCAGTGTTGCCGTGACTGGGATCGCACCGCTGCCCGCAACTGGCTCGATCTCAGCGGCCGTACTCAACGTCACGGTCGTCGGTCCCGCCGGCGCCGGCTTCTGGTCGGTGTTCCCGCACGGAACGCCACTGCCGACGGCATCCAACATCAACGTCGACGGTGCCGCAGCGTTCTCCGGACAGGCGCTCGCCCTTCCGAACTTGGTCACCGTTGCGGTCGGCGCCGACGGCATCGTCGACATCTTTGCCCAACGCGGTGGCCATGTGCTGGTCGACATGCTTGGTTACTACTCACCCGTCCCGGCCGCAACGGCAGGGCGTTTCTTGCCGCTCGTTGCGCCGTCGCGGATGGTCGACACCCGCAACACAAAGACGCCATTTGCCGCCACTGAGACCCGCACGTTCGCCGCGCCCGGCGCTGTCGGCGCCTCTGCCGTTGCGCTCAATGTCACGGCAATCGGCGCCGCCGCCGGCTTCTGGCAGGTGTTCCCCGCTGGCACCATCGCGCCAACGTCGTCCAACCTCAATTCGATGACGATCGGTCACGTCAGCGCCAACCAGGTCATCGCCCCAGTCGACGCGAACGGCCAATTCTCGGTCTACTCCCAGTCCGGCGGCGACCTGATCGTCGACATCGTCGGCACCTTCACCGGTGCCACCGCAGCATCGGCCACCGACGGACTGTTCGTGCCGCTGGGCTCTCCGACTCGTTTTCTCGATACGCGCGTGGTAGCGCTCAACCCACTCGTGCCCACATCGCGGCTGCTCGCCGCATGGAATGTGGAGGTCGCAGTCGCAACGAACCCTGCGATCAACCGACCCGACGTCTCAGCCGTTGCAATGAACGTCACCGTTACTGACTCCTTCGCCGCCGGATACATCAGCGTGACCCCGGCCGGCTCGAACGACCCGCTCGTCAAGGCCCGGTCGACCTCGAACCTCAACGTCGGCCGCCTCGGCCAAACCCTGGCCAACCACGCGATCGTGCCGGTTTCAGCCCGCGGCTTCGACGTCTTCGCCCAGAACCCGGCCCATGTGGTGGCCGACATCAGCGGCTTCTACCTCGGTGCGGCGGTTGCCGCCGCGTTCGGTCCGCCGATCAATACGGATCCGACGCCGCCGTTCTGCCTGACGTTCACCACTGAGGTCATTCAGCCGTCGTCGCAGGGTGCAAGCGGCCCCAACGTCGCCGTTGCCCAGAGACGGCTTCTCGACCTAGGCTTCTGGAACCAAGGCGCAGACGGTAATTATGGGCTCAGTACCCAGCAAGCGGTGATGGCGTACCAGAAGTGGAACGGCCTCTCGGCGAGCGGCAAGATCGATTCGCCGACTGCCGCCAGACTCAGCTATCCCAATTGCAAGCCAGTCGCAGGCACCAACACGGGCACCTTGATGGAAGTTGACAAGGGTCGCCAACTCGGCTTCTTCATCCGCGACGGCAAGGTGTTATGGATTGTCAACATCTCCACCGGTGGCAACTACTTCTACGAGGACGAGATCAACGGGGTCGCGTTCCAGGACAAGGCCTACACCGATGTCGGCAACTTCAACATCTACCGCGTCAGTGATGTAGCCCGCTACGAAGGCACGCTCGGCACGATGTATCGGCCCCGCTTCCTCGTGCGTGGTATCGCCGTCCACGGTGCCCCGAACGTACCCAACTACCCGGCTTCGCATGGCTGCATCCGCGTCAGCAACGCTGCGATGGACATGATCTGGGGGAACAACCTGCTGCCCATGGGCGGCCGAGTCTGGGTCCACGAATAACCCAGCCATTCGATCCCGGCCACAAATCCCGGACCACTGACGCCCAACCCAGAACGTTCTGGTGAGGGATTATCAAGACGTCCACGTATTCCCTCACCAAAGACCTTCGAACGTTCGATGCCCTCAAGTTCTGGTGAGGGATTATCACGACGTCCACGTATTCCCTCACCAGAACGTTGGTGCCCGGTTCGGTGTCGGCGATTGGTTGAATGGCCCCATGACCACCAACGGTCACCCACTACGGGTGATTGCGACAGGTCAGCGCGGGAACTTCTCCCGTCGGCAAGCCAATGCCGGTGGCGTTTCCAACGCCATGCTTCGTAGCCGAACCCAGAGCGGCCACCTCGAACAAGTCGGACCTCACGCCTTCACCGGGGCGAACATTCCCAAGGATGCGTTGACGAAGTTGCATGCTTTGATGCTGGACATCGGCGATCCGGTCTGGGCGTGCGGGCCAACGGCGGCCGCGCTCAGCCATTTCGACGGGTACACACTGAAAGCTCCCTTTCACCTGCTCACACTTCGCGACCGCAACGTTCGCCGGATCGGGCACGTCATCCACTCGTCACGGAACTTGCCGCTGATCGACCGGGCCCGCGTCGACGACATTGCGGTAACCAGCCCCACCCGTACCGTCATCGATCTCGTCCGGTTCGATCCGGCTGGACCAATCACTGCGGCCGTCGATTCGGCGATACGCGATCTCGGTACATCCGAAGATTTCCTCCACCGTCGGATCACGGCGCTGCGGCGCAGCGGCCGCACCGGAATTCCTCGGCTGCTGGCATTGATCGAAGGATGCGAGGCAGCGCGAGGCGGGCAAAGTTGGTTGGAACGACGGTTTCTCGAGATCCTCGCGGCCAACGGCCTGCCGAAACCGGAGACCCAAGTGGTGATGTCGAAGGCTCGGGACAAGCTGATCAGGGTCGACTGCCTGTTCGCCGGCCACGAACTAGTGGTCGAGGTCCTCGGATACCGCTGGCATCGCACGGCGCTGCAGATGACACGCGACGCCGAGCGGATGAACCAGCTCGCCAGCGACGGCAAACGGATGATCCAGTTCAGCTACTCACACGTCGTCAACGAACCGATCTACATCGTGTCGACATTGGCTGAGTTCGGCATCACGGCAACGCCGACCTGACATAGAACCGCGACACCGGCCGAGTAGCGGTGAAGTGAAACAGTGGTCAGGCCTTTCGAACGGCGATCCGATCGTCAACGGCATCAACGACAATTGTGTCGCCTTCACCGATGCCACCTTCGAGAATCAACGACGCGGCACGGTCGCTGATCTCGCGCTGGATCACGCGCTTCAATGGCCTGGCTCCGAACGCCGGGTCGAAGCCGTCGTGGGCGAGGCGACTCATCGCTTCCGGCGTCACCTCGAGCGTGATTCGTCGCGCCGCCATCCGGTCGCGCAGCGAGGCGAGTTGAATGCCAACGATGTGGGAAATGTCGTCCTCGGTCAGTGAGCGGAACCTGATGATGTCGTCGACCCGGTTGATGAATTCGGGCTTGAAGAAACTGCTCGGGTCACCCTGCAGGTTGCTTGTCATGATCAGCACCACGTTCGTGAAATTCACGGTGCGGCCTTGGCCATCGGTGAGTCGGCCATCGTCGAGCACCTGCAGTAACACGTTGAAGACATCGGGATGGGCCTTCTCGATCTCGTCGAGCAGAACCACGCTGTACGGACGCCGACGCACCGCTTCGGTCAGCTGGCCGCCCTCGTCGTATCCGACGTAGCCCGGGGGCGCCCCGATCAAGCGGGTGACGGAGAACTTCTCCATGTACTCGCCCATGTCGATGCGAACCATCGCCTTGTCGTCGTCGAACAGATATTGGGCGACGCTGCGGGCGAGTTCGGTCTTGCCAACGCCGGTCGGCCCCAGGAACATGAACGAGCCAATCGGACGGTTGGGATCACTGAGTCCCGCACGGCTTCGTCGAATCGCATTCGCGACTGCCGTCACTGCGTCATCTTGGCCAATGACCCGTAGATGAAGGTGCTCTTCGAGGTGAATCAGCTTGGCCATCTCGCCTTCCATCAGACGGGTGACGGGCACACCCGTCCACTTGCTGACGACTTCGGCGATGTCTTCTGCGTCGACTTCTTCCTTCAGCATCCGATTGCCACTCTGCAATTGGTCAAGATGCTCGGTCGCTTCATCGATTCGGCGCTCGAGTTCCGGAATTCGCCCATACCGAATTTCGGCAGCGATGTTGAGATCGCTCTCGCGTTCGACTTGCGTCCGCAGATGTTCCAACTCTTCTTTCAGCGTCCGAATCGCGGTGATCGCCTGCTTCTCACTCTCCCAATGGCCACGCATGGTCGCGCTCTGTGCATTGAGCGCTGCCAACTCGTCTTCGAGCACCGACAGCCGTTCCTTTGACTGGCTGTCGGTTTCTTTGCTGAGCGCGACCTGTTCGATCTCGAGTTGCAGGATCCGGCGTTCGACAATGTCGATCTCGGTGGGCATCGAGTCGATCTCGATTCGAAGCTTGCTGGCGGCCTCGTCCATCAAGTCGATCGCTTTGTCGGGCAGGAACCGGTTGGTCAGGTAGCGGTCACTGAGCACGGCGGCGCTGACGAGTGCGTTGTCCTGGATCCGGACGCCGTGGTGCACCTCGTAACGTTCCTTCAAGCCACGAAGGATCGCAACGGTGTCTTCGACCGATGGTTCGCCGGCGAACACCTGTTGGAAACGGCGTTCCAGAGCAGAGTCCTTCTCGATGTACTTGCGGTACTCGTCGAGGGTGGTCGCACCAATCATGTGCAATTCGCCGCGGGCGAGCATTGGCTTGATCATGTTGCCGGCGTCCATGGCCCCCTCGGCCGCACCGGCGCCGACGATGGTGTGGATCTCGTCGATGAAGGTGATGACTTCGCCCTCGGCGTCGATGATTTCCTTGAGGACGGCCTTGAGCCGCTCTTCGAACTCGCCGCGGTACTTGGCACCGGCCAACATCGATGCGATATCGAGGCTGATCAGGCGCTTGTCCTTCAAACCCTCTGGCACGTCGCCGTCCGCGATCCGCCGGGCGAGACCTTCGACGATTGCCGTCTTGCCGACGCCCGGTTCACCGATCAGAACCGGGTTGTTCTTGGTGCGCCGACTGAGGACTTGGATGATTCGGCGGATTTCTTCGTCGCGGCCAATGACCGGATCGATCTTGCCGTCGCGAGCCCGCTGGGTGAGATCTTGGCCATACTTCTCCAGCGCCTGGAACTGCTCTTCGGGATTCTGACTACTGACCCGGTGACTCCCACGCACCTGCTGCAGCGCTTGGAGCAGTTCTTCACTGCCGACCCCGAGGCGCTGGTTCATCGCGAGCAAGAGGTGCTCGACCGAGAGGTAGTCGTCCTTGAGATCCTTGCGGTATGTCTCCGC
The DNA here is from genome assembly GCA_031422355.1 of Actinomycetes bacterium. Taxonomy (GTDB): domain Bacteria; phylum Actinomycetota; class Acidimicrobiia; order Acidimicrobiales; family Ilumatobacteraceae; genus WLMZ01. The sequence continues at coordinate 7,122 of JANOQU010000437.1, read as the reverse complement.
GTTCTCGGCGATGTTGTTCAACTCCCGGCTCATCCGTGGCTCCGCGCCGCCGTAGGCCTTGGGCAGCTTCTGAACCGCTTCTTCGGCCTTGTTGCGCACCATCAATGGAGCCATGCCGAGTGCTTGCAAGACCGACGCAGCGATTGTGCCGTCCTGGCTCATCACGGCGACCAAGACGTGATCCGGAGTGATCTCAGGGTTGCTGTTGGCCTTGGCCTGATCAATGGCAGCGGCGAAGGCTTCCTGGGTCTTGTGCGTCCACTTCTTGGGGTCGAATGCCATAGTCCGAGCCTACACCGCAATATAAAACTTGATACGACCCATATCAACTTTCCCTGACCCCACCACCCCACCACTTTCGCGAACCCTTCTACCTGGTATGAGGTCACTTTTGCTGCAAACTCTTGCAAGCGCGGCGATCGTCAAACAGGCGTCGCACCCATTTGGCACACTGACGAGATGGGTAAGAACAGCCAACAACGGCGGGCCGACCAGAAACGGCGGGCCGCTCGCCAGCGCCGCCTCGATGGTGATGCCGAGAGCGACCGGAGCCGGTCGGACACATCACTCGAGCACGCAGTGATCGCAGCCGCCCACCTCGCATGCGGCGGGGCTGACTACAAAGCAGCGTTCCAACGGGCAGTCGCTGCGCTGGTTCAGATCGAATTGGATGCCACGGTGTCGAAGCGGCCGAGCGCAGTAGCAGCTGAGATGTTGCAGCGCTCGATCGGCGTGATGTACGAAAACGGCTGGCAACCAGCCGATGTCGCCCACACCGTTCGTCGCCAGGCAACGCTGCGGGCGGTCAAACTGGTCGTGGCCGTGATCGCAGCAGACGCCAGCACGTCTGATGCCGTACACCGCGCACCTGCAACCTGGTTGAGCCAGTTGGAAGACTTGGGTGTCTACGACCCCGCACGAGCCATCATCATCGGCGGATTCGAGGACACGGTGATGCGATGGGCCCGCGCAGAGCGGCTCTATGCCGACGAGACACTGATCATCGTGCTGCAGGTCCTCGGCCAGTTGCTGACTTCGTCTCGGCTTGGATTCCTGGTCGACCCGCCCTCCAAGTGGGGTGCGAGCAACCGTGGAGTGATGCCCAAGGCGGCGCGCACGGGTGACGATGTGGATGCAAAGGCGCTCAAGCTGATCAGAGCATTGCTGGCCAAGGCCGAAGCCACCACATTCGAAGCCGAAGCGGACTCGTTCACTGCCAAGGCCCAGGAGATGATGACCCGATACTCGATCGACGCCGCGGTGTTGGCCTCCGCTGCTCGCAACACCGGAAGTGGCGCGCCATCAGGGATCGAGTCGCGACGAGTCCATATCGACAGTCCCTACGCCGACGAGAAAGCGACGTTCCTCTCGGTCATTGCAGACGTCAACATGGTCCGCAGCGTGTGGTCGTCGCAGGTCGGCTTCTCCACCGTGATGGGCTTCCCGATCGATCTGCATCTCACCGACGTGCTGTTCACGTCACTGCTCCTACAGGCAACGAAGGCGTCGGCTCATGCAACCAACGATGACCGCCGGTTGCGCACCCCATCGTTCCGCCGGGCATTCCTCATCGCCTTCGCCGAGAGAATCGGGGAGCGCCTGCACGCGACTCAGCGGCACGCCTCGGCGGAGGCGGCCCAGCAATACGGCGCCGCATTGGTTCCGATCTTGGCCGACCGTGAGGCAGCGGTGACCGCGGCGTACGAGCAGGCATTCCCGAACGTGACGACGATGCCCTCGAGGCGGCTCAACGCGTACGGCTACAACGCCGGCCGGGCCGCCGCCGACAGGGCCCATATCGGTGCCGGCGAAGCCATCACCAGCGGTTAGCACGCGACGCTGGATTCGCGATCGGCATTGTGACGCGATCCGCATTGTGACGCGATCCGCATTGTGAGACAGAACCCGCCCACGTGGGCGGTTTGTCGCGGTTGGCGCCACAAACCGCCGACGTGGGTTCGCTTTGTCTCACGCAACGACTGGTCAGCGGCCCGTTTGGCGACGATCACGACCCGAGGCGGCGGGCTGCCGCGTCCAGGATCACGGTGAGGTCATCCATTGCCGAATGCAGGCCGCTGTTGACATCGAAGTCTGTGATTCGGGTGGTGTGCCAACCAATCGTCGCAAGCATCCGGTCACGCCTCTTGTCGCGATGCGCCTCTGCAACGCCGTCATGCCAGAACGGGTGATCGACCTCGAGCGCTTCAAGCAGGTTCGGCCAAGCGAAATCAAGCCGAATCGACTGACCGTTCGGGAGTCGGATCGGGTATTGGACCTCGGGCGACGGCAGCCCGCGGCGGCGAAGTTCGTCGAGAACTCTGGACTCGAGATCCGACTGCATGGCGGCTCGCCACAGCGGCCTCGACGCCAGAACGCGCCCCATCGTTTGGGTGCCCGGCCGCTGCGGGTGACCGAGTCGAATGAACGTCGCCGCGTGTGTTGCGATCGTGCCCCGATTGTCATTGATCAACTGTTCCAGGATGGACCCAGTCGCAGCTTCAAGCACGACATCCGCGATGTCGAACGCCGCTCTGGTTGGGCTGATCAGCCGAATTCCATCGTCGCGTTGCACGATGTCGACGGGATCGATCTGACGGCATCGATGCACGACGTATCCGTCGAATTCACCGAGCAGCTTGGCCGAGCAGGTATGCGGGACGAGAAGGTGGATGTTGGGATCATGCGGGACCTTGCGGAAGGACCACTCCTTGGCGGCGGTCAGATAGCCGATTGAAATGCTGTCGTTGCGCATGCACGCCGCAACCATCCGCTGTTCCCGACCGGTCGGCCACTGGATTCCTTTGAACACACCGGGGAGCAAGACCACCAATTCTCCCCGATCGACCATCCGGTACACGCTTGGCCTCGAGTACCCGAGCGCCACCATTCGTCCTATCGACACCACACCATGGTGCCCAGCAAGCCACTCGCCAAGTGCCTCGAGCCGCTTGTGCGACTTCCCCGACGCTTCACGTTCGTCTGCTCCAACTGGAACCTTCATCATCACGACCTCCGCGCAACATCAACCAATGTCGGGGGGAAGCCGGCCGGTGACGGTACTCACAGCGCGAACGCAAACCACCGTTCGATGAATGCGGGTGTCATCCGTGCGCAAGACTTATGAGACAGATCGCGCCCACGTCGGCCGTTCATACCGGAAACCGAGACAATCCGTCTACGTGGGCGCGGTTTGTCTCACGGCTGCGGCGGGCGACCCTGCAGCGGCGCGACCGCAGCGCCGCCGGGCAGCAAGTGCGACCGGACGGCGGCCAATCGCGCGGAACCGGCCGGGCTGCCGGGTGGCGGCATCGCTGTCGGCGGTGGTACCGAAAATGTCATCATCCGCAATCGAGTTCAGGGTCACCCGGCCTACGGCATCGGCCTGGTCTCGCTGAATCCGTTCGAGCCCGAACGCAACCGGGTGGAGGGCAACGTCTTGTCTGACAACGCAGTCGATCTGCTCTATCAGCCAAGTTCGTCGGTCAACGATCCGGCCGACAATTGCTTCGGCGGCAACCAGTTCACGACCTCGTCGCCGGATTCGATCGAGTCGGTCCTCGGCTGCGACGCGACGCCGAAGGTCACCTACCCGGTCCCGGTGCCGTCTCTGCCATCTGCTCCGGCCGGGGTGGATTACCGCACGATAAGCGCTCCGGACCCGCAGCCATCGATGCCTGACCCCACCGGGCCCGCAGTCGCGGTACCTGACCAGCCGACCTTTCCCGACCTGGCGACGATCACGGTTCCGCCGGCACCCTGACTGATCGGAGGGCCGGTCTGCATGACAGGCACACGATGACTGTCACACCGCTTCGGTACGGTTGTGTCATGGCGCGACGCAATGATCCCCCGCTTGCGCTGCAGCTCACCTGGCAAGCGGGTGCGCTGCACCTGTGGGCGTTGAACCTCGAGACGGCGTCGGCCGCCAACATCTCGGTTCTGATCCGTGAAGCCGAAGCAACGCTTGGCCGTTTCATCTCCGACGCCGGCTTCGTCGGCCGAATCGACGTACCGCTGAGAATCGACGAAGAGCCAACGACCGTGTCCACCCTTCGGCTCAATGTCGACAGCATCGCAGAACTCGCGTCAGACCATCAGTCCGCGTCACTGCGATGGTTCTGGGCAGTCGCTGCGCTCTCCCGGGCCACCGTGCGTTCTGGTCGTGTCCGGCCGCTCCTCGCGATCAAGGGACCGGAGCACGTGGCCACCTGGGTTCCGGTCTTAGACGATCCGCTCGAAGGCGCGCTCGCAGCATTTCACGCCGCGATGCCGCCGGTCTGCGGCGTCACCGACATGCATCTGTTTTTCGCGAAGGTGGTCGATCTCAACGTCCGCCACACTCTCGGCGGGATGGCATGGCGGCCACCCCACCCGCGCCACGGTCGCGGCACCGACTACCGGGCAGCGCAAGCGACATTCCGCGCCCTGTCATCGGTTGGCGGCAACGTCTTGTACCGCAACGACGACATCGAAGCTCTTGCTTCGCTCAGTACCGCCCTCGCCCGTGAGTCCGATCGGGCCGCCGGTCTCGCCGTGTTGGCCGCCCAGTTGCGCCTGCACCTGCCCGACGATGCCGACGACGAGTGGCGGCTCACTCTCGAACTCGTCGACATCGATCAGCCCGATCGCTGGTGCACTGCGGTCGACGTCGCCGACCGAACGCCGCTCGCGATCGACCTTGCTCGGCGTGCTGAGTCATTGCCGCGCCTCGCCGAACACCTCTCGCGTGCGGCTCAGTTGGTCGGCGATCACCTTGGGCCGATGCTCGCACCGCTCAAGGCGTTCGCCGACGACTCCGCCGCTGATGCAGCGTTGTCGATCGACGATGTCGAAATTTTCCTGGCCGACGCGCCGACGATTCTCGACCGGATCGACATCCGCCTGCTCGGCCCAGAGCAATTGGTCAAAGCCAAGGCGGGCATGCGCGCCGCAGTCACGCCCCGCCCGGAATCTGCGACAAGCGGTCGATTCGCCGCTGGCGCACTCGTGCAGTGGAACGCAACGATCGATGATTCGCCCATCGACGATGCCCAGTTGCTGCGGGCAGCAGCGGCAGGCAACTCGCTGATCCACGTGGGGGGCCGCTGGGTTCGCCTCGACACCAAGCAGGTCAGAAGCACCCTCGAGCGGCTGCATAAACACCGCGACGATCACAGCGAACTGGACGTCGGCGGCTTGATGCGTCTGGCCGCCGATGCCGCAGCGGCCGAGTTGACGGGCGAAGGGCTGGCGGGTGCGTCTGGATCTGCAATGTCGGTCGAAGTCCGCGGCTCAGGATGGATCGCCGAACTGCTCGACGGCTTGCCGGACGAGCGCCTGATCGAGATGCAGGAACCCGATAACTTCGTCGGCGAATTGCGTCACTATCAGCGTCGTGGGCTGAGCTGGATGGGGTTTTTGTCCCGGCTCGGTCTCGGCGGATGCTTGGCCGACGACATGGGTCTCGGCAAGACCGCGACCACGCTCGCCCACATCTCCACCAGACCCGGACCGCACTTGGTGATCTGCCCGCTCAGCGTGGTCCACAACTGGTACTCAGAGGCCGCTCGGTTCACTCCCCATCTGCAGGTTGCCATTCATCACGGCAACGACCGCGCCCGCGGCGACGATGCGATCGGGCAGTTGATTCCGGCCGACATCGTCGTCACCACGTACGGCTTGTTGGCTCGAGACATCGAAACCCTCTCGTCAGTGCGCTGGGGAACGCTTGTGCTCGATGAGGCCCAGGCGATCAAAAATCACCTCACGAGGGCTGCCAAAGCGGTTCGCCAAGTCAACGCCGATCAGAAGCTGGCTCTCACCGGTACGCCCGTCGAAAATCACCTCGGCGAGCTGTGGTCGATCCTCGATGCCGTCAACCCGGGTCTCTACGGCACCGCCACTCAGTTCACCGATCGATACGCGAGGCCGATCCAGCGCAACGCAGATCCTGCGGCGACTGCAGCGTTGAGGTCATTGACCCAGCCATTTATCCTGCGCCGGACCAAGGCCGACAAGACTCTGTTGCCAGAGTTGCCCGACAAGATCGAGCAGATCGCGTGGTCCACCCTCACCCGCGAGCAGGCGTCGATGTATCAGGCCGTTGTCGACAAGTTGCTCGCGGACGCTCAGGCCGAAGTCGGGATGAAGCGCCGCGGCTTGGTCTTGGCAGCGCTGACCCGGTTGAAGCAGATCTGCAATCATCCTGCCCACGCAGCCGCCGACGGTGGCCGTCTGGCCGGGCGGTCAGGCAAGCTGAACCGGTTCGACGAAATCGTCGACGATCTACTGGAGGTGGGCGAGCGGGCCCTGGTCTTCACCCAATTCCGCGAGATGGGTCTGTTGCTGCAGCGCCACCTTCGAGATCGCTTGCAGATCGATGCTCCTTTCCTGCACGGTGGGGTCAGCCGCGGCGGCCGTGACGCCATGGTCGCCCGATTCCAAGCCGGCGAGGGTTCACCGATTCTGCTGGTATCACTCAAAGCTGGCGGCACTGGCCTCAACCTCACCAGCGCCTCGCAGGTGATCCACTACGACCGATGGTGGAATCCCGCCGTGGAAGACCAGGCGACCGACCGGGCGTGGCGGCTGGGGCAGGACCACACGGTGCTGGTCCACAAGATGGTTTGCGAAGGCACGCTCGAAGAGCGGATCAGCCAGCTCATCGACGACAAGCGCGCGCTCGCCAACTCGGTCCTCGGCACTGGAGAGACCTGGCTGACCGAACTCTCGACGGATGATCTTCGATCGCTGGTGACGCTGCGATGACCAGTTTCGACGATCGCGAAGCGCGCCTCATTCCCACCTTGATCAACGTGTTGATCGCCGGGATGAGCGACCAGTCGCGGCTCAGTCGCGGACGTACCTACTTCCGCCAGGGTGCCGTGATGGACCTCGAAATCGATCCCGGGGTTCTGTCCGGCGCTGTGCAGGGCAGCCGCCGCGAGCCATACGACGTGACGATCCATGTCAACGCCGCCAAGCAATTCGACAACCTCTCGGCGTTGGTTCCGACCGCAAAGGATGTCTCGTTCGCATGCAGCTGCCCGGATTGGGAGTCGCCCTGCAAGCACGCAGTGGCGGTCATGGCGGCGTTCTCGAAGTTGGTCAGCCTGGATCCCGGCCTGCTCGTCACCTGGCGCG
>JANOQU010000436.1:0-4551 GCA_031422355.1 Actinomycetes bacterium | reverse complement strand
TCAGGCCTGAAAATCCCGGCCGCCGCTTGAATCGATCACGGGCTCCAATTGACAAATCAAGTTCTCTCACCCTGACCTGTATCCAGTCCCGCCACACTTCACAAGGGCCAACTTGCTCGACGTGTTCACTCCGTCGGAGAGAACTTTCGAGGTCGATCACCGACCAATCGTCAGGCCTGAAAATCCCGGATTTCTCAGAGACCAATGCTCGGATCGATTGTCAAGGGCCAATTGGTACCTCAGCGCACAAAGCTCGATGACTACGACTTCGTAGCCGAGCGTCAGTCACATCTAGAAACTGTCAGAAGTCGCCAAAACTGACTCGTCGACGCGAGCCCGCGACTCCCGCGACCAGCGCCGGGTGTCGACGACGTCAAGAATGTCGGCGACGCTCGATCGACCGTCCATCTGATGGCGACTCGACGACTCAAAGCGTTCACGCCACGTTGCGGCGATTCAGAAGCGGCCGCCGTCGACCATGAACTGCTGGGCGGTGCAGCCGCCGCTGTCATCGGCGGCCAGGAAGAGGATCATCTGCACAAACTCGTCGGGCAGGATCCGCCTCTTGATCGCTTGATCGTTCAACGTGCCCTCCTCACCCTCGGGCGACCACCACTTGGTGAGTTGACGCTCGGTGGGCACCCAGCCGGGCAGCACGGTGTTGACCCGAACGTTCTTCGGACCGAAGGTGCGGGCCATCGTGCGGGTGATGCCCTCCACCGCCGACTTGGCGATCGCATAGCCGGGGAAAAAGTCCTCCTGCATCATGTAGCTGCTCGACCCAACGTTGATGATCGATCCGAGTTCTGCTGCGAGCATCTGCGGAGCAAGCGCCTGGATCGCGAAGAAGTAGTGACGCAGGTTCACGTTCAGACGGTCGTTCCAGTAGACGACCGTCATGTCCTCCCACCTGTGGCGGTCGTCGTTGGCCGCGTTGTTGACCAGCACCGTGACACCCCCGAGGTCGTCGATCGCCCGTGCGCACGCAACCTGGAGTGCCTCGATGTCGCGTAGGTCGACCTCGTAGAAGATCGGTGTGTGGGCGGCCCCGCTTTCGACGCAACGCTCGACGGTGGCTTTGGCGTACTCGGCGTTGATGTCGACGAACGCGACCTTGCTGCCTTGGCGGGCGAAGTTTTGCACGACGGCGCTACCGATGCCGTCGGCGCCTCCCGTGACGAACACGGTGCGATCAACGAGCGACGGGTACCTGGCAAAGTTCTCGACGGTCATATGGTTTCCTTTGTCTCCCACCACGCTCGCAGACGGCTCGCAAGGTCGGCGTTGATCGCCCGCGGCGGCAGTTCGTGGGCAGCGATTGCGCGCACCTGGTCGACGCTGCTCATTGCCTGGGCGTCAGCGTTTTCGGGTGTCAGGCCACCGAGGTGCGGGGTGGCCACCACACCCGGTCGGGCAGCGAGTTCGGGCGACGGGCGCTGGTCAGGGGCGCGTCCGACGTCCATCGCCAGACCGCCCAGCCGGCCAGTGTCGAGCGCAACGGCCACGGCCTGCTCGTCGAGCAATTCGCCCCGCGACACGTTGACGAGCATCGCACCAGGCTTCATCCGCGCGAGCGCATCCGCGTCGATCAGGTTCTCGGTCTCGGCGGTCGACGCGGCGAGCGGCAGCACGAAGTCGGACTCGGCCAGCAACTCCGCAAGTCCGACCTGACGGATGCCAGCGCCGCTGATTTGGGCGTACGGATCGGCGACGAGCACCTCGACACCGAGCGCCACGAGCGCGTCACACAGGTACGTACCGATGGCACCGCAGCCGATCAGCCCCGCCACATTGCCCCTCAGCTGGAACCCGACTCGTTGCGGCGGCTGACCGCCTCGGCGATAGTCGATCGTCGACTCGCTGACGTTGCGGGCCAGGTCGAGCATCAGCGCCAACGCGATCTCGGCGGTGGAAGCCACGAAACTCTTCTCGGCGTGAGCAACGAGCACACCGTTGCGTGACGCCGCTGCCACGTCGACCGTGGAGATATCGACCGCCGTACGAAGGAACGCGACCACGTCGGTGTTCCGGTCGAACAACGCCGCCTCGCCGGGCGTCGCACGATGGGCGATCACGACCTGGCATCCTGTCGAGTATTCGACGAGTTCTTCGGTCGTGAGGTCGCGGTCGAAAGGGTTGACGACGACGTCGGCGACCGTACGCAGCTCGGGCAGCGCCCGGCCGTAATAGGCCTCGAGATCCTCGCGGCTGTGTGTGACAAATGCGCGCAGCACCCGATCGAATCTAACCGGCGTTCTGTGACAGCTCATGTTGACGGCGGAGGGAACGCCGTTCATGCTTTGCGAATGGTCCGCTTCGGACAGTTCATTGCGACCGTCTCATTTCTTTGCGTCACCGCGTGTGGGTCGGCTGACAACGCGGCCACGCCGGGTCAAACTGTCGACACCGCCCTGGCGGCGTCGACAACCATCGCCAACGACCCGTCGTTGAGCAAGCCCCCCACGTCCCCTACGTCGTTCACCTCCTCGACCTCGTCAACTTCGGTTCTTGCAGTCACGACAAGTGCTGCGACATCGGCGCCGCTGGACGGTTCTTCGCCGATCAGTCACGGTTCACTCGCGATCTCGCAGCAATGCGGCTCGCCGGACATGGTCGGCGTGTTCGCCCTTGATGGCAGTGGAGTGGTCGCCGAACTGCCGGCCGTTGGTCGCCCAGCATGGTCGCCCGATGGCGCCAGACTTGCTGTCCTCGATCAGCGCACGGGCGACGTTCAAATCTTCGAGCTGGCGACCGGCATGTCGTCGACCGTCGCCCATGCAGATCTCGCAACTCGGCTGACTGAGAGCCCGGGTTCCCAAGGCGACGTGGTCGGCTGGTCGCCAGATGGAACCAGGCTGGCGTACAGTTTCATTCCGCCCGCCTCCCAAATGTCGGGACTGTACGAGACCCACGTGGTCAATGCCGACGGGTCGGGAAACGTCACGGTTGCCGCCGACATCGCTGGCTCGCTCAAGTCGGGGCGTGCGCCGGTCTGGTGGGGTCGCGACGGCCGCCTCGTGCGAGTGACAGGCCCGCCATTGGCTTCTGCTGATCCGGGTCAGTTCAGCGTGCAGGAGATCGATCCATCAACAGGGAAGGTCGGCAACACGGTGGCGACCTTCGCCTTGCCGCACAGCTTCGTTCTCGACAATGCGGTTTCAGCCCCGCTCAACGCAGCGGCGTTCATCACAGTTGACATCAACAACGACCATGCGTACACAGTCTCCGTTATCGACCTCACAACCGGACGGGCGGATGCCGTCACCGTCGCATCGGCGACCGACCAGGTCGAATTCTCCCCGGACGGCAGTTCGCTCGCCTTCGTGACGACGGACGAGGTTGGTTTGGGCGACGAACTTCATCTGTACGTTCTGAACGGCGGTGTGGACCGGATAGTAACGACGAAGGCCGATGGGAGACGGCCGACGTGGTCGCCGACCGGTGATGTGATTGCGGTCGACGGAGTTCCAGTGAAACTGGTTGATGTATCGAGTGGCGAGGTCTCGACCCTCGACGTCGTCCCGTTCGAGTGTTACGACCTGTTTCTCGCTTGGCGGCCGTAGCGAGTTCATCGCGCGACAATCGGCGGGATTCGACAGGTCGACCCGTCTGGCGACGTCATCAGAGCAGACGACCTATCAGGAGGCACTCATGATGATCACCAAATCCGTCCCTTCCCACCGCCGCTCCGTGCGACTGGTCTTGGCCTGTCTTGCAGCGACCCTCGCTGCATCGCCGACGCAAGCCGCCGCCGCCGCAGACGACGCCGACGTGACCGAGTACAAGACCATTTCTGCGTTGGCAATTCTGACGGACTGTCCGAGCAGCGGACCGGCGGGACTGCGTTGCACCGGAATCGTGGTCAGGGCCAACAGTTCGAAGAACTCCTTCGCAAAGTCGACTGCGCTCAGCGTGCAGCTGTACGACGTCGAGTTTCTTGGGCCCGGCTTCCGACAGACATTGATCGGCACCGGTTTCTCCGAAGTCGCCGATATCTCGATCAACGACAGCCTCCAGCGGGCAGCCGCGGACGGAGTGATCGACGTGCAGACGTGTACCTTCGACCCCACCGCCCCGGAACCGACCTGCACGACGGTCCGGACGATCGACCTTTCGGTTCGGTGGACAGGAATCGGTGACGTATCGAGGACCCACACCGACGAGTCGTTCGAGTTCGGTCCGTGCGTCGTGCAGTTGGGCAGCCACACCGCTCACCGAGGGGCGTCTGTCTCTGCATCGATCGACGGCGCACCGATGGGGCAGTCATCGCTGCCGCAGTTTGCGCCGAGGTTGGATTCCTTCAAGTCCACCCAGACCGTCACGTGCAGCTGATGCGAGAAGATTCGGTCTTGTGCGTGGGTGGCACGGGTATCAATGGGCATGGTCACCGAGCAGAAGTTCCTCGTGACGGCGACAGGGCTGTTTGCGGTGCTGGTCGATCCGGACACCTATCCGCGTTGGCTCGTGGGAACGAAAGAGATTCGGATTGTTTCATCCGATTGGCCGACTCCCGGCAGCTCGTTCAAACATCGCGTCGGGTTCGGGCCGATC
>JANOQU010000435.1:0-6146 GCA_031422355.1 Actinomycetes bacterium | reverse complement strand
CGGTATTTCAACACACCAGCCGCTTCTTCGATGATCGCTCTGCGTTCTTCGGGCCGAGCGTTCAGCACCGAATCGATCTGTCCCTGGCTGACGATCACGTGCTGCTGACGGCCGACGCCAGCATCACTGAGCAGTTCCTGCACGTCCAGCAGCCGACAGCTGACGCCGTTGATCGCGTACTCGCTTTCACCAGTCCGGAACAGCGTCCGGCTGATGGTGACCTCGTTGAACTCGATCGGGAGCAGGCCAGCAGAGTTGTCGAGCGTGAGCATGACCTCTGCCCGGCCGAGCGCTGGCCGTTTGGCCGTGCCGGCGAAGATGACGTCATCCATCTTCTGACTTCGCACAGCGCTGGGCGCCTGGGCACCGAGTACCCATGCAATTGCATCGACGACGTTCGACTTGCCAGATCCGTTCGGACCGACGACGACTGTGACGCCCGGTTCGAGCTGCATCACGGTCGTGTCGGCGAAGGATTTGAAACCTTTGAGGGTCAGAGCTTTGAGAAACACGGCACGGCGAGGCTAGTCGGGCGAAGGGCCCGACCAACAGAACGACTGGATCAGCCCTGCCACCCCTGGACATCGATGACGAGGTCCGTCCTCAGATTGGACAGCACGCAGATCGATCCGGTGCTACTGAGATTGACCAATGCCAGGGTGGCCACGATCCGGTCGGGCGACGTGTTGCCGCTGGACACGGTCGGCAGTGGCCCACACGGGTACACCGTGATGAAGGCATCGCCGGTTGCATCGACGGCGGTCACGTTGACCGCAACCAGGTCGGCTTGGTTGGGAACACCGAACAGCCCCGCGATCTTGACCTCACGGAAGACGTTGGATTCGAGAGGAGTGCTGGTGGAACGGGTGTCCAATGCCCGAACTGGGGTCATCGAGTTGTAGTCCGCCCCTGCCGGATAGAAGCCCTGAAGATCGACCACGAGGTGCGTGGTATCCGACGCCGTCAGGCAGATCTTGCCGTCGTTGCCGACCGCAACAATTGCCAGATTGGCGATTGCCTTGCCGGGCCATGCGTTGAGGTTGGAGGCCAACGTTGTGATCGTTCCGCATGTGAACGCCGTCTTAAACCCGGCATTCGAGTCGGTCATGGTCATGTTGACGAGGACGGCGCTGGCATTGGCGGGCACCCCGTTGACTCCGGTGACCTTCAATTCGACCGGCATGTTCGATCCGAGCTTGTTCGGAATGCCGAGGCCGGAGCGGGTGTCGACGATTCGGGTCGGGGTTATCGACTGCAGATCGGAGTCGGCCGGGAACCACGTCTGGAGGTCGACAATGAGGTCCGTCGCATCGTTGGAGACGAAGCAGATCGCCCCGTCAAGGCCGATGTCGACGATCGCCAAGTTGGCGACGATCTTGCCGGGGAACTGGTTGACGGCTGACGCCACCGGGTTGACTGTCCCTCCGCACGGATAGACGTTGATGAAGCCAGGCAGTCCCGAGTTTGTGGTCGTCAGATTGACGGCCACTGCCTCCGCGGTTGCGGCAATGCCGAACTTGCCGGCGACGACCAGCTTGTACTCCTTGAACGCAGTGAGTTTGGCGAGCGCGATACCGGTGCCATCACGACTGTCGACCAGTCGCTGAGGTGCAACTTCGACGGCATCGTCTTGGGCGAAGATCAACGGTTTGTACGGTTTGGCCGGACCAGAACTGCTGACCGTGACCGCAATCGTCGTCGTGGTGTTTGTGGGGGATGCGACCACCTGCAACGGTTGCAGGCCCGACGGGACTGTAGCCGGGACCGCCAGGTTGACCGACACGGCACCGTTTGTCACCGGGGCGACGCCGAGACTCACGCCACCGAGGAAGACTTCGACCGACGTGTTCTGCGGTGATCCGAGACTCGTCAAATCGAGGGCCGACAACGCCAATGTGACGTTGGTACCAGCTGTCACCGAGGTCGGCAATCCGCTCGCTGCCACCGCTTGGCGGGCGAAGTCCGGCGACACCGGAGCATTCTCGGACAGGGACGAAATCCATGCATCCCGGTCAATCGTGCCCGAATCCGTCGTGTTGGCGCCCTGCAGGAACGCCCTGAAATTGTCGCCGCCGGTGATCAGAAACGAGAACGTACCGACCCGGTAGGTGCCGGCCGGATTGATGGGGACGCCGTCGATGGCGATCGACGTGATCCGCGAGCCCTCCGGCAGCGTTGCATCAAAGGTGTACGTGACGTTGTCCGACAGACCCAACTGCAGATACGGCCGACTCGGCACGGTGTTCGCCGAATCACGTTGCCATTGCTGTTCGAGCAACAATTTGAATTGTGCACCGGTGAGCGTCGTGGTCCGAAGGTCGTTACCGAACGGCAGAACGTCGTTGGCTTCCTTGGTGGTGATCACGCCGTCAGGGGCGAACAGCAATTCGGCTCGAAGGCCCCCCGGATTGACGACCGTGATCTGGGCACCGCCCCGATTGGCGGGGCTGAGTTGATCGAGCAACGCGTCAGCAACCAAGTTGCCGAGCGTCGACTCTTTGCTTCGATCGTCACGTGTCGGCGCCGTGTAGACGCCGTTGACGTAACCGGCACCGGCACCCGTGAATGCTGTCGTGATGTCCGCAGTCAGCGAGCCGACCGGTACCGAACCCTTCGCAGCGGCAAACGTGATCGCCGCATCGGTGATTGCCTTGACAGCGACCACTCGTGGAAACGCCTTCTGGGCTGGCGTCGGGGTGGCGATCCGGGTGACGTTGGCGATCGTGTATGAGGTGACGGTTTTGGTGACGTCATCGACGGTCAATGTCACCTTGCCGATCTTGTTGCCGTACTCCCCCGTCTCCAGGATCGGCCGGAACTTTCCGGGGACGCCTGGAATCGGCGCGTTGTACTCGTATTCCTGGTGGGTGTGACCGGTGAAGATCACGTCAACGTGAGCGCTGGTCTGAGTGACAATCTTTTGGAAGATGGGGCTCGCGATCTGGTTCGAATCCAACGTTCCTGGCACACCGGCACCGTCTCCAAACGGGGCACCCTCGTGGAATTCGGCGACGATGAAATCTGCCTCACCGTTGACGGGATTCCCGTCAGACAACTGCAGCGCAACACGATTGACGGCATCGACCGGGTCTCCGAAGTCGAGTGTTGTGATTCCCTCCGGCGACACGAGTGAGTCGGTGTCGTCCGTGACGACACCGATGACACCAACGGTGACCGTGCCCATCGTGAGCACCTTGTACTCCGCGAGCGCTGGCGTCGTGGTTCCCTTGAGGTACACGTTTGCGCCGAGGTAGTTCCATTTCGCGTTCGGCGTTGCTGACGGCCCGATGATTCGGTCGCGGAGATCGGCGAAGCCCTTGTCGAACTCATGGTTTCCAACCGACGATGCATCGAGCGCAAGGGCATTGAGCACCTCGATCGCGGGTTGGTCCTGCTGGATCGCGGAGGCGAACAATGACCCGCCCACCAGGTCGCCGGCAGCAAGAAGGGCGACGGGACTGGAGGCTGCGGCCGCGTCCAGACGCTGCTGCTCGATCGTGGCCGCGAACGCCTCGGTGTTCGAGTCGATCCGACCGTGGAAGTCGTTGATGTTCAAGAAGGTCAGCGTGAGCGACGCTGCCTGAGCCGGCGGTGCGGTGACCGTCATTGCGACGGAACTACCCGCCAACGCGAGGGCGATTGCCCCAATCGTGAATCGCTTCCGGGATCGATAGCGCATGTACACAAGCCTTTCGAAGGTGTTTCGTGGATGTCATGGGTTGCTCGTGCAACCAGGCCCGCCCTGTCGCCATGGTAACTGACTACCGTTGGCAGCGCGGGCAGAACGAGGTCGTCCGACCGCCGAATCTGACTGCGTGAATCACCGCTCGACCGCAGGTCAGACACGGTTGCCCGGCCCTGTCATATACTTTGTGCGAAATTTGAAACCAACCGCCTTGGCCGCCGATGTCGACGTATTGGCTATCACTCAACGTCGAACCGCCGGCGTCGATCGCAGCGCCGAGGATCGAGTGAATCGCCAAGTGGAGACGTGTGATCTCAGCCGGTTTCAATGAATTGCTCGGCCGGTCGTGGCGAATCCTGCTCGCATGCAGAATCTCGTCCGCGTAGATGTTTCCAATTCCGGCGATCACGCTTTGGTCGAGCAGGATCGCCTTCATCTGACGCGCTCGAGAACCGAGCAATCGCGCGAGTTCGTGGCGCGCCAAACCGTCTGCGACCGGATCTACTCCGAGTCGATTCAATTCCGGCATCTCGGTGGCCGCGTTGTCGGGATCGAAAACGACGACCTCGCCAAAGGTGCGTGGGTCGACGAACCGCAACTCCTCTCTGACAGCGCCCTCCAGCGTCAGCACGACGTGGGTATGTGCCAGCCTGGGCCGATCTGCCGAGTCGATCAGCACCCGTCCCGACATGCGCAGGTGAATCATCAACGAATCGCCGGTATCGAGCGGCAGGACGAGGTACTTGCCGCGTCGGTTTGCTGCGGTCGCCGTGGCGCCGGTCAGCCCGCTGATGACGGCGTCACGAGACGTTCGCCTGACAGTTCGTTCACGGCCGACCTCGACCCGTTCGATCCGCCGGCCGACGAATCGGTCCTGAAGGCCGCGGCGAACCGTCTCGACCTCTGGTAACTCAGGCATCCACAACCGCGGTCAGCGATATCGGAGCGTTCGCTTTCACAAGTCGGCGAGTTGATCGGCGAGTTCGGCGACGACGGCCGGCGAAGCAACAGCACGGATCGCCGCGCATGCCATTGCTGCGGCCGCCTGCTCGGCCAGTTTCTTGGACCGACCTTGTCCGTTGCCCCACACCTTGCCGGCGACGACGGCTGTCGCCGTGAACATCTTGGCGTGGTCGGGACCCTCTTCGCTGAGGATGTACATCGGTGCCATGTCGTACTCCCTGACCGCAAGTTCTTGGAGCAGCGTCTTGTAGTCCAGTCGATCGAGTTGAGCAAGTGCCTGGTGAAGCCGCTCGCTGATCACTCTGCCAACGAACTCGTATGCGGCCGTCGTTCCGCCATCGAGGTAGATCGCACCGAGGACAGCCTCGAATGCGTCGCTCAGGATCGACGGTTTATGCCGACCTCCGGCTGCAGTCTCGCCTCGACCGAGTAAGAGGCACGATCCGATGTCCAACGCCACGGCAACCTCGGCCAGCGCGGATGCATTGACGACGCTCTTGCGAAGGTCGGTGAGCTTGCCTTCTGGGAGGTCGGCGAATTGGCTGTAGGCCAAGTCGGCGACGACCCATCCGAGTACGGCATCACCGAGGAACTCGAGTCGCTCATTCGATTGCTCGTCGCCCGCTGCCTCCGCACACCATGAACGATGCGCCATCGCTCTGCGCAGCAACACTGGGTCGACGAACGAGTGCCCGAGGCGCGCTTCAAGTTCCGCAAGGTCCGGTTCTGGCGCAACGGACCCCAGCCGAGACGTTTGGCCAGGCAGAGTTCAGGACTCCAGGACGCGGGCGTACACGTAATCGACGGCGTCGCGAACGGTTTTCAGGTCTTCGAGATCTTCGTCCTCGATCCGCAACTCCACACCACGTTCGGCGAGGTCTTCTTCGAGTGCCTCGACGAGTTCGATGAGCGCCAGTGAGTCGGCGTCGAGGTCGTCGCCGAAGGATTGTCCCTCGGCGATCGTGCCGGGCTCTCGTTCGAGGATCTCGGCGAGATTGTCACGGACGATCTCGAAGACGGCCTTACGATCGATCGGACCGGCAGAACCGGTCTCGGAGTTTGGGGCCACGTTCGGGTCTCCTCGGTTCAAAAGCGCGCAACGATGCGACGCGAGCAAAGACTCTACGCTCGCCCGGCGATCGCATTGCGGATTTCGTCGACCATCCCGCCATGGACCATTTCCTGGGCCACGTTGATCGCATTCAGCATGGCCTTGGCCGACGTGGATCCATGCGAAATGATGCAGACCCCGTCAACGCCGAGCAGAACAGCCCCACCGTAGGTTTCTGGATCGAGTGTCTCGTACAGCGGCAGCAGTGCTGGCATCAATGCGTCGGCGTGGGGTTTGTAGGACGGATCGCTGCCGAACGCCGAGAACAGCGCTTTGATCACAGTACGTAAGGCCCCCTCGAGCGTCTTCAAGACGACGTTGCCGGTGAA
The DNA here is from genome assembly GCA_031422355.1 of Actinomycetes bacterium. Taxonomy (GTDB): domain Bacteria; phylum Actinomycetota; class Acidimicrobiia; order Acidimicrobiales; family Ilumatobacteraceae; genus WLMZ01. The sequence continues at coordinate 58 of JANOQU010000435.1, read as the reverse complement.
GCCATCGGTGACGACGACGTCGACGCCATCGGTCATGATGTCGCGGCCTTCGACGTTG
>JANOQU010000434.1:0-3513 GCA_031422355.1 Actinomycetes bacterium | reverse complement strand
CGTGCCAGGTTTTGCCCAGCCCCGAACTCGCAGTCGCTCGGGATCGATGGCCGAACCGCCGCGACCGGCATCGACGATCGCGTCGATGCTGGCGTCGATGTCCAGAACGCCGCCGTCGGGTCGATATGGCTGCTCGACCATCTTGCCGATGCCACGAGGGCGGTTCGGGCCGCGACGACTGACGTCGAGGAACAGTTGGGCGGCGAGACGCTTTGCGAGTTCTCGCAGCTTCGGATCGGTCGCTCCGGCGAGGTCTGCCAACAGCGCCATTGCTTCGTCTGGGTCGTGCTGCATTGCATCATTCACACCGGACTCGTCGAGTTCGCCGACCTCTGGAGACATCTGCTCGAACTGGGGATGACGCGACAGATCGCGCCGCGAGGTTGTCTTGCGACCAGCTTCGCTGACGGCTGCGTCGGCGTCGTCACCCTCACGGGTTACCGGGAGGGGTTCGCCCCCGTCGGGGCCGGCGCTTTTCCCTGGCCTCCGTCGACCGGGTCACCGGCGGTCGCGTCGACCGGACCGAACACCTGCTCCCACAATTCTGTGACGATCTGCTCGCTCGTTCGCTGTCCGCCTTCGCGAACTCTCACCCGGCCGGAGAGGGCAACGATCGCCGCATCGAGCCCGACTGCAGTGTCGTGACTGGCGACCCCTCGCAACTGAGCCAGCGATGCCGCAACAGCACTCGCGTCGATGGCTCCTCGCACCGATGAACCGACTCGAAGCTCTGGGTGGTCCCGGGTTCGACGAACGACCTCGACTGCCTTTGCAATCCAGTCGTTGCTCACCCTGATCACGGAGCCGTCGTCCAACGATCGCTGCACGATCGCGGCTTCGTCTGCCGCACTCTGGTACGTAACCGAGAGCCGACAGACGCGGTCATAGACCGCACCGCTGATTCTCGCCGTGCCAATCGCGTCGAACGGATTCATGGCCGCGACGAGTCGGAAACCCGATGCCGACGCGATCCGGCCCAGTCGCGGCACGTGCAGTTCGCGTTCGCTCATGACGGTGATCAACACGTTCAACGTCTCTTCGGGGATCCGGTTGATCTCTTCGACGTACAACAGCGAACCCTCGCGCATTGCGCTGATCAGCGGCCCGTCGACGAAAACGTTCGGGTCGTAGCCGTCCGACAGGACGCGGGCGGGATCGAAGTGTCCGACCAGCCGCGCCGGGGTGAGTTCAGCGTTACCTTCGACGAACTCGAATCCGAGTTCCATCTCCCGAGCGACGGCGCGCAGCAACGTGCTCTTGCCAGTACCAGGCGGTCCTTCGAGAAGGACATGGCGATCCGCATCGAGTGCCGCAAGGACGAGTTCGACCTCGCGTCGACGCCCGACGACGTGCTGCTCGAGCCGTTGCAGCAGACCCGGTTCGATCATCAGTCCGCCGCGCTCAATTGACGATGACCCCGCGGATGTTCTCGCCGTCACGCATCGCCCGGTATCCCTCGTTGATCTCCTCCAGCTTGTAACGCTTGGTGATCAGTTCGTCCAATTTGAGCTGACCCTCGCGATAGAGCCCGAGCAGCTTGGGGATGTCGGCGCGAGGATTGAGTGAACCAAAAATGGTTCCCTTGATCTCCTTGTTCATCATCGCCAATTCGAACAGATTGATCGACGCCTCGGTCTGGGTCATTGGAGCGACCGCGGTGACGACGATGGTGCCGCCCTTGCCGCACAGGGACCCGGCCAGAGCCATCATGTCGCCGTACATCACGCTCGGGGTCATGATCACTTTGTCGGCCATCGTGCCCCACGACAGTTCCATCACCGCCGGAAGTGCCTCTTCCATCGAGGCGAACGTGTGCGTTGCCCCCAATTCCATCGCCTTCTCACGCTTGAACTCGACCGGATCGATCGCGATGATCCGCGTCGCTCCGGACATTTTGGCACCCTGCACTGCATTGATCCCGATCCCGCCGATTCCGACCACGACCACCGTGTCGCCGGCGACGACGCCAGCCCGGTTCGCCGCGGAGCCCCAACCGGTGGCAACGCCGCAGCTGACGAGGGCAACGCAGTCGAGCGGCAGATCATCGTCGACCTTGATCAACGACATCTCGGCAACGCACGCGTATTCGCTGAACGTACCGACCTTGGCCATCAAGGTGACGGGCTTGCCATTGATGTGATGGCGGTGTGTGTCGTCGGTGATCATGCCGCCGATGAACGTTTTGGCGCCGTTGTCGCACAGGTTCTGCTTGCCGGTGGAGCAACTCTTACAGCGTCCGCAGCTCGGGATGAAACTGGCCGATACGTGATCGCCCACTTTCAAGCTGGTCACTCCTGGACCAACCTCGATCACGATGCCGGCACCCTCGTGCCCACCGAGGATCGGAAAGAAATCCTCAATCCCCATCAGCGGCCAGTACTCCTGCGGCGGCACCATGTCGCCGGTCACCAGATGCTCGTCGGAATGGCACATACCAGCGGCCTTCCAGTTGACGATGACCTCGCCGACCTTTGGCGGATCGACCTCTACCTCTTCGATCTTCCATTCCTGGTTGACGCCCCACAGGACCGCAGCACGTGACTTCATTTCAATGACCCCCATTACATTTGCGTTGGCTGCAATGTATCCGGCATGACTCATACGACAAGAACCGCGGCGGTCGTTCGCTACAGTCGTCGAAGTTATTCGCACTAAGGGGGCAATATGTTTGGGATGGCGGCCGATGAACTGGCGCCCAGCATCTATCGGGAGTCACATAAGGCCCTCCGTTACGCACTCTGTTCGGCGTTGACGACCGTCGGCGCAGCAACCGCTCACCCGGCATCGCTGGCCGATGTCGATGCCGCCTGGCGCGACCTGCTGTCACTGATCAGCACCCGCGAACGTCTCGACGCGACCCTATGCAGCGCAATCATCGCGCGCCATGCGCCCGCCGCAGTGGAGCGCCTCAATGCCGATCGAATCGTCATTTCGAATGCGATCAACGGGTTGAGTCGATCGTCGGACGGATTGATCGACGCCCCACCGGAACAGCAATGGTGCCTCCTCGAACAGTTCTACTTCGACCTCGCCGACTTTGTGGCCCTGTACATGCCCCACCTCCGATTCAAGGAAATCGACGTGATGCGCGAGCTGAATCGCTCGATGTCCGGCGCTGAACTTTCGTCGCTCCGCAACGATCTGGGCCGATCCATGACGGGCGACGAGATGAGCCTGTTGCTTGGGTTCATGCTGCCAGCCCTGAATTTGGCCGAGCGGGTCGACGCGCTCGATGGCCTCCGACTCGGCAGCGATCCTGAGACCTTCGAGCTGTTCAGGTCCATTGCGGAATCGGTTCTGTCGCCGCTCGACTACCGGGCGGTCGTCAACGCAATCGGCATCGGCTGACTCAGTCGTACTTCATCACGCTTCGGATGGCCGTGCCTTCGCGCATCGCCTCATAGCCTTCGTTGACCTGGTCGAGCGTGAGTTCCTTGGTAACCAGGCCGTCGAGGTCGATCTGGCCCTCGCGCCAGAGGCCGATCAGCTTGGGAATGTCGGCGCGGGGGTTGC
>JANOQU010000433.1:0-1559 GCA_031422355.1 Actinomycetes bacterium | reverse complement strand
GCGTTGGTCGTCCTAATCGGTGCTGTCACCTACAGCGCCCGTCAGAAGATCAGCATGGGCGACATGCCAGCGACCGCTGCGGCGCAACCCGTCAAGCAGTAGTCACGCAACACGCCGAAATTCCAATCGAAGCGAAGCCCGGGCCTGGTGCCCGGGCTTCGTCCGTTCTCGGAGCTAGCCTCGTCAGTCGTGCTTGCGCTCTTCGACATCGAGTCATGGCTTCAGAACGGTGGAATCCTGCTCCTGGCAGCGATCGTGTTCGCGGAGTCCGGACTGCTCATCGGCTTCTTCCTCCCTGGCGATTCTCTGCTGTTCATCGCTGGCTTCTACACCGCAACGGACGGCAACTACCTGCCCTCGCTGCCGGTCACGGCTTTGGTCGTGTTCGTCGCCGCCGTGCTCGGCGACCAGGTCGGCTATCTGTTCGGTCGCAAGGTGGGCCCCAGCCTGTTCGACCGGCCGAAATCACGCTTCTTCAAGCCGGCCCACGTCGACAAGGCACATACATTCCTCGAAAAACATGGCTCGAAGACCATCGTGCTGGCCCGCTTCGTACCGGTGGTGCGAACGTTCGCACCAATCGTCGCGGGTGTCGGCAAGATGAAATACCGCACATTCGTGACGTACAACATCGTCGGCGGTCTGATCTGGGGCGTCGGAGTCACCACCCTCGGCCACTTTCTCGGTCAGCAGGAAGTGGTCAAGAACAACATCGAGGTCGCCAGTATCGTCATCGTGTTCGTGTCGATCCTGCCGATCGTTCTCGAACTGGTCAAGCACCGCCGCCATGCTGCAAAGGTGGTCGAAGACATCGCCCACGACATCGCCGACCCGATCGACCAAGCCACCTAACGACCTTCTGTTACAGAAATCGCGCAATTGGGAACCGAAGCGCCTTGTTCGTCGTCGGACGGGCATGGGGAACACACAGCACACCGGCCGACGGCTCGCCGTCGGTGTCATATCCGCCCTGCTGATCGCACTTGGCGTGAGCGGTTGCGTTTCGTCTGAACAGAAATCGTCGGCCGCGACCGCCACCGAGGCCGCCGCTCCCGCCGAGACCGTCGCCGCTGAGGCGCTGGCCGACGACATCGCTCTGACTTCTGGTGGTACCGACGCAGCGACAGTGTCGCCCGCCGGTGTTTCACTCGAGATCGGGTCGCCGTTCGGTTCGGCGCTCGCGATCGAAGCTGGAGTCGCAATCCAGGTCGCCGACGTCCGCAAGACTGTGCTTGCGCTGCCGACGTTGGTCGACGACAAAGGTGGCGCAATCTTCGACACCGACATTGCCGTCGGCGACCCGGCTACGGCAGTCGCGACGGTAACCGTCAAGGTTCCGCCTGCGCACCTCGAATCGTTGATTGCGGGATTGGGTGGCCTTGGCGAACTGGTCGGCCGCACACAGCAAACCGAAGATGTCGCCGATCAGATCGCGGACACCGAGGCTCGAATTCAGACTGCGAAGGCCAGCGTCGATCGAGTTCGGGAGCTGTTGAAGGTGGCCACCGATCTCGACGCGGTCGTCAGGATCGAAAGCGAACTCACGATCCGCGAGACCA
>JANOQU010000432.1:0-3081 GCA_031422355.1 Actinomycetes bacterium | reverse complement strand
GCCATCTTTCGGTCCTTCCAACTCGGCGAGCCGCTGCACTACGAGGGTGCCAACTACCGGTTCTCCCGTTTGCAACCATTCTTCAATCCAGGTCCGCTGCCAGACCTCGTGAGCCCGCCGTCGATCTGGCTCGGCGGCGTCAACGAGGGCATGGTCACGCTCGCTGGTTCTCACGCCGACGGCATCGTCACGCACCCGACCAACTCGAATCCCCGCTACCTGCGCGAGATCTGCCTGCCGGCGCTCTCGGACGGCCGCGGCCGAGATGAAGTGGCCGGCCAAGGACGGCTCGGTGATGCGGGCTTCGAGATCGTCAGCGGCAGCCAGTACATCACCGGCCCGGACCAGGCCGCCGTCGACCGAAACCGGGAGCACCACCGACGGCTGCTCGCGTTCCTGTATTCCACCCCCGCATATCGGCGCACGCTGACGCTGCACGGTTGGACCGATCTCGGCGAGCGGTTGCAGGCCATCACCCGCAGCCAGAAGTGGGACACCCTGCACGAGCACGTGACTGACGAGGTCATCGACGCGCTCGTTCCTCAAGCGACGTGGGACGACCTCCCGGCAGTGATCGAGCGGTGGTTCGGCGGGTTGTGTTCCGGGGTGATCCTCCCCCTCCCAGAGGACCCGGCGAACGACACGCGCTTCGCAGAAGTGATCGCAGCCGTCCAGCATTCCTGAAGTCGGCGCGTGCCGCTAACCGCCGGCGAGGGAGTTGCCGAATGCACCGGGCGGGAGCCGACCGACGCCGCCAGCGTCGACCAGCATGTCGGTCAGCGTGCGATCGGCGTGGCGTGACCGCCAGGTCAGCATGTCCTGAGCGTGAGCGAGAACAATCGCCGGATCGGTGATCAACGTTCGCGCCGTTGGGTCAGCGGCGAGATCGAAGCACAGCCACGAGCCATCGCCGAACTGCACATACTGCACGCCGTCGGTGCGACTGACGGTGAGGTGCTGGCGTTCGAGGCGTTGGTCCCACGGCCATTCGTTGACGACGTTGGCGATAAACCGGTCGCGCCAGTCGTACTCCCAATGGGCGCGGTCACGCCACCACGGCGGGGTCTCGCCGCGCAGGAAAGGCGTGAGTGGTAACCCGTCGCACTGCACCGGAACGGCAACGCCCATCGCGTCGCAGAGTGTGGGGAAGATGTCGACGTTCTCGGTGAACTGGTCGACGACGGTTCCGTGGGAATCTGGCTGCGCGGGGTTGCGGACGATGCCGAGCACCCGGTAGCTCTGCTCGAAGAATCCCAGCTTCTGGATCAGGCCATGATCGCCGAGTTGTTCACCGTGATCGGCCGTGACGATGATGACCGTGTCGTCCCACATTCCATGGTCGCGCAGGTACTGCCATAAGCGCCCGAGTTGCTCGTCGACCTCGCTGATCATCCCGTAGTACTGAGCCCGCAAGCGGCGGATCGCAGCTTCGTCGGTGGGCGCGGTCGACTCACGAACCGTGAGTGCCTGACGATGGAACCGATGCCGTTCGTGCTCGGCGACCGGCTCGATCGGCAGATCGACGTCGGCCGGGTCGTACATCGTTGCGAAGTGACCGGCCGCGGCGTATGGCGGGTGGGGCCGCAAGTAGCTGAGATGGGCGAACCAACCCGGCTCGCTACCCGATGCCGACCCCGACGCCGGCTGGTCGTCAAGCCACTCGATTGCCGTGTTCGTCAAGAACGCGGAGATGCTGTGTTCGGCTGGCCGGTTCCCCTCGTCCGCCAACGCCCGGTGGCTGCTGCCGGGTTCCTCATAACCGAGTTGCACCAACCAATCCCGCCATTGGACCATGTTGTCGTCGAGGACCAGGATTTCGTCGAAGCCGGGGAGCACACCGGTGTAGGTCTGCATCCGCGGGTCCTTCGGCCCAGTGGCTTCTCGTGGATCCACACTCTGGTCGGTGTAGCCGAACAACGCTGGTGCATAGCCCGCCCGGCGGCCAGCATGGGCGACGTTGTCGAATCGGGCATCGAGTGGCGTGCCGTTGGCGACGACGCGATTGTTCATCTGGTACATCCCGGTGTACAGGCACGCCCGCCCTGGCGAGCACGGTGCGGCCTGGCTGTAGTGCCGGTCCAACCGTACTCCGGCGTTCGCCAACGCATCCAGGTTTGGCGTCTTCACCAGAGGATGACCGGCGGCCGACAGGCAGTCACCACGGAACTGGTCGAGCGTGATCAACAAAATGTTCGTCATCGACCGCGAACCTACTTCTGCTGCTGTCTTCACTTGTCCAAACTCTGCACCGACAGCGACTTGATGAGAGCCGGGACCGACTCACCAGTGCCGGTTGCCTGGAGCAAATATCCGTCGAACCGAGCGAAAGCGACAACCCACTCGCGGTCTTCGCCGCCGTAGTTCGTCAGGCTCCAACGGACCTCTCCGCTCACCACGACTTGCTGAACGGATACGCGGATCCGACCATCGATGATCCATTCCTGGACGGGCACCACCGTGTCCGACGGCGCACTGACAGGAAACAAGATGATCCTGTCATACGAATCGGTCACACACCCCTTCGCTGTCGGCCTCGGCGACCCGGTTGGGTACTGTCGGCAGCGATGCGCGTCGATGTGATGACCTTCCCCCGTCCCTTGCAGGAGATGGGTGCCGTCGCTCGAGATATCGCGGCGGCCGGGTTCGACGGGGTCCTGTTCACCGAGGGCGGTCGCACGGCCTACCTCAGCGCAGCGGCGACTGCGCTCGCCGCGCCGACGTTGGACGTTGCGACCGGTGTCGCCGTTGCATTCCCGCGCAGTCCAATGGTGACCGCGCAGGTCGCGTGGGAACTGCAGGAGGCAACCGGTGGCCATTTCCGGCTGGGTTTGGGCACGCAGGTCAAGACCCACGTGATCCGGCGCTACTCATCTGAGTTCAGCCAACCCGGACCAAGGCTGCGTGATTACGTGCGCGCGGTGAAGGCGTGCTTCGACGGGTTCGAGGGCGCGCCACTGGATCACCACGGGCCGTTCTACGAGTTGACCTTTCTCACGCCGCAATGGTCGCCCGGCAAGACAGGCTTTGCCGCCCCAGCCGTCGATGTCGCGGCTGTCAATCCGTGGATGTTGAAGATGGCCG
>JANOQU010000431.1:0-2425 GCA_031422355.1 Actinomycetes bacterium | reverse complement strand
CCACCGATACCCGCGCTGCCCGCTGGCTCCTCGCTCTCGTAGCCCTGTCGACCGCTGGGATCATGCTGGTGCCGGCCCTCGTCCCAACGAGTTTCGATCAGACCTACGTGAGCTACCTCCGCGTTGCCGCTCTCGGGTTGTCGATCCTTCTACCTGTGGTGGCGATCCTGGTGTTCACCGGAGAATGGAGCCAACGCAGCGTGATGATCACGTTCACCCAGGAACCGCGCCGCATCCGTGTCCTGAACGCCAAGCTGGCGGTGTCACTCGTGCTGGGTGGTGGCGGTGCAGTCTTCGGCGGAGTGGTCACCGCCGCCGGCCTCGGGCTAGCGGCGGCGTCGGGCCGCGCCCTGGAGGCGAACCTGAGCGTCGGTGCCATCACCTCCTATCTGCTCTACGTGCTCCTCAATGTCCTCGCTGCCGTCGCGCTCGGGGCGCTGCTGCAGAACTCCGCCGCGGCCATCTCGGCCTCCTTCGCTCTCCCCGCCGCCTTTGCACTGCTCGGTACCGCATCGACGCTGGTGTCGGAATGGATCGACATGTCCACACCCTGGAATTGGGTGCTCGAGAACGACTGGGGAGGACATGTGCCACAGATCTCGGTCTCGGTCCTCTTCTGGGTCGTTCGAACCCCGTTCTTGGCCCATCCCACCTCGTCACGCTCATCGAAACCGCTGTTTCGCAGTCGGACACCGACCGGTCGTCCTGGAGGGGGCGGATCCCTGCCTCACTGGCAGATGGGTGCGTCGCAAGATCACTACAGCGGGGCTTGCATCAGCAGGGGACAGGCTCCAGTCTGAGGGTCGGGTCGTCCTGTTGCGTACATGTGCACTTCTTTGGTGCCGCGGGGTCGCATGAAGACGAGCACGACGCCACGTTGCCCGTGCAGTAATGCTGTCGCCTCGTGTACGAGCGTGCCGACGGTTGGCTTATGGAATCGGACGATGTCGGCACAGATCGAAACACCGGGTCGCAGAGCGGGGTCCCTTGTCAACTGATTGTCTAACGGTCCCGATGCAACCAGAGCGTCGATCAGGGTGTCCTCATCGGCGAATCGGCCGAGGTCCGGAGCAAGCGGGCCGACGCTCACCTCACGGCCACCGACCGGCAAAATGGCCGGCGCCAAGATGGTGGGCACGCTGACGACCGCCTCGGGCGACGACGACCGATCGATGCGAAGCGAGGCGAGCACCGCGGCGGCGACATCCGCGCGATCCGCCCACGAGGGCCCTGGCCATACTCCCGCGTTGATCAAGACGACCGTGCCGTCGATGTTGAGGACCCACAAGGTCTCGGTCTCGCCCGGTTCGTAAACCGAGATAGCGTCCCCGCCCTCCCAGCTGCTGAAACTGGGGTGTGCACCCCCATCCGACAGTCTCGTCGCACCACCGAACTGTTCGCAGTTTGGGAACTCGGTGGGGGCCGTGCGTTGGAATGCTTTACCGGCGTAGCCGTCGATCGAGATCTCCGATGGGGTGCCCACATCGGCCCATCCCCCCTGCTCGCTGAGCGCTGCAATAAGACCGTCGACGGTTGTTACCGGCCCCGGGTGGAACCCACCGCTCCGGAGGCAGGCGTCTGCGAACACCCTGTCGGGTCGGCTGAATCCCATTGTTCCGATGCCGTGGTTGATGATGGCCCACCCGCCTGACGAGGCGTAGTTAATCCACCCGCTACCGACGGTGGCGATCATTCGCGGGGCTGGTGATCCGTCGATTTCGTCAACAAAATACGTCCCTGGCTCGATCTCGCCACTTGCGTTGTTGGGTATCGCCCGCGCAGGCGCGGTCGGGGGCACGGTTGCGGCCGGGGGCACGATTGCGGTCGGCGACGGTTGGTCATTTGGCGTTACTTTGTCGTCGCGGGTTTCCAAAACGAGGACGATCGCGATGGCAGCGGCGACGGCGGCCAGAATGGCCGCTGCGACCCGACCTCGGTTCTGCTTCGGCGCAAATGTGGCGCTCGCGGAATCGAGATCAATCGTCGCTGAGTCGCGCGCCTCGGTCACCGACCCCGGATCGGTACCTGCCACGATCGCCGCCAACCGGCGTTGCAGCGCAGCACGAAACTGTGGGTTCGGCTCGTGGCGATGATCGATGCCGCGCAGGTCCAAGTCGTCACTCATCGATTGCTCCCTGATACTTGTCGCGAAACGACGCCCGCGCCCTGCTGAGGACCTGCTCGGTGGCTTCCACCGAGCGTTCCAAGTGATCGGCGACAGCACTAACGCTCAGCCCGTCGACGTGGCGCAACACCAACGCCGCCCGATAGGTCGGGTTGAGATCAGCCAACACCGCTGCGGCCAAGCCGGGATCGATTGCCACCGGGACTTCGACCTGGCGGGTCTGTTCCGAGGACTGGGCGAGCGCGAGATTGCGCTCGTGTCGTGCGTGTGCCCGCCAATGATCGACGAGCTTGTGCCGGG
>JANOQU010000430.1:0-7215 GCA_031422355.1 Actinomycetes bacterium | reverse complement strand
AGAACGTCCTCAACATGTTGATGATGAATTTCTACTGTCTGCTGGTGGTCCCTGTCCTCTGGGCAATTGCGGGCTACTCATTGGCACAGGAGCCATTCGACAACAACTTCATCGGTGGCCTCGAGAAGGTCTTCCTGAACGACATCGGAATCGGTGACGGCGGCAAATCATTGGCGACGATTGCGTTCCTCGGGATGTTCGCTGCAATCACTCCGGCATTGATTTCGGGCGCCGTCGCTGGTCGAATGAAATTCTCCGCGTGGGCACTATTCGTGCCGCTGTGGCTGTTCCTGGTCTTCATCCCTGTGTTCAAGTGGGTTTACGGTGGATGGTTGTTCGATCGTGGGTCGCTGGACTTTGCAGGTGGAACCGCGATCCATGTCAACGCCGGAATCGCGGCACTCGCCGCAGTCTTGGTGCTCGGCAAGCGCAAGAATTGGCCGAACGAAATCCAGCCACCCCATTCGATGCCGCTCGTGATGCTCGGAACGGGCATCTTGTGGTTCGGATGGTTCGGATTCAACGCTGGCTCGGCGCTCGCCGCAAACGGGCAAGCCGCACAAGCTTTCATGAACACATTCCTTGCTGCCGCCGCAGCGGGACTGGCCTGGTGCCTGGTCGAGCGCGTTCGAGACGGTCACTTCACCAACCTCGGAGCGGCCTCTGGAATCGTCGCCGGCCTGGTCGCAATTACCCCAGCCGCTGGCTTCGTTTCCGGCCCGGCTCCGATTCTGATCGGCCTGATCGCCGGCATCGTCTGCTGCTACGCCGTTCGATTGAAGGGCCGGTTCGGATACGACGACGCGCTCGACGTCGTCGGCGTGCACTTCGTTGGTGGACTTGTCGGCTCGTTGTGCGTTGGTCTCTTCGCCAACCCGGACTTCTACGGCCTGCCGTTCTACGAGGGACTGTTCTACGGCGGCGGGATGCAACTGTTCGGCGAGCAAGCGCTTGCCAACGGTGCTGCGATCCTCTGGTCATTTGTGCTCACCCTCGGCATCATGTATGCCTTGAAGGCAACCATCGGCGTCCGAGTCGACGAAGAAACCGAGGTGATCGGGTTGGACCTGACCGAGCACCACGAGACCGCATACCACTCAGGCTGAGTCGATCACGCTGAACAAGCGAACATCACGAGAGAATCGAGAGAACATGAAGCTCATCACAGCAGTGGTCAAACCGTTCAAGCTGGACGACGTCAAAAGCGCGCTCAAGGAGGCCGGCATCGAGGGGATCACGGTCACCGAGGTGCGCGGATTCGGTCGCCAATCTGGTCACACCGAGACGTACCGCGGCACCGAGTACAACATTGCGTTCGTGCCCAAAGTGAAACTCGAGATCCTGATCGGTTCCGACGACGTCGATCGAATCGTCGCTGTGATCGTCGAGGCGGCTCGAACGGAGAAGATCGGCGACGGCAAGATCTGGGTGACCACCGTGGATTCGGTCCAGCGAATCCGTACCGGAGAACTGGACGCAGACGCGATCTGACCCCTGCGGTTTCTGTGATGGCGGATGCGTGTCGGTCGCCCATTGTCGAAAGGGCCTTTCAGATACTGCGGCTACCTGGCGAGGGTTGCGACCAGGAATCCGGCGATTCCGACCACGGCGGTTCCAATCGCGACTGGGGCGAGCTCGCGCTGGTTTGCTGGTCGTCGGCTGCCATCGGTCGCACCCTGAGCTCGTTGGCGCGCGAGGGGCAGTCCGGTCAGCCAGACCACAGCACCAAATGCAAGGAGGACGCCGCCAACGATGGGACGCGACGAATCGCCGCTGACCACCGGTATCCCTCCCCGCGCCACTGCTGCGCCACATGCGAACAACGAGAGCGCGCTTCTCCCCCATGCCAACTCGGTCCGCTCGGCGGCCAAGCCCGGATCCGACCCAGGTCCATCGCCGCTCGCAGCACTCATGTCGGTTTGCTGTCGGAGAAGATTGCAAGGAGTAGAGCGACGGTGGCGCTGACCGCAACCACGATCGTCACGAGCACGGGTAGCAGCGACTTCGGAAGCGGCCGCCCGCGACGCATCGCCTGTTCGTTGCGCTGCCATTGGAGCAGGCTGGCGATCGACATGAGCGTGCCCATTGCGATCAGCGGCAAGCCAATCATGAGCCGACCTCCAGGAAAGTCGAACGGCGGCAACAGCTGGGTGATTGCAAGTCCCGCCGTCACCAACGCCAAGGAGGTGCGGTTGTACGCAAGGAAGGTGCGTTCGTTGGCGTAGAGGAATCGGACGTCTGGCTCGACCGGGTCGCCGGCAGCATCGCTGCCGCCGGACTCAGGCGGCATCGGCGGCCGCCCTGAAATCGGTCATGACGCGGGCGGCATCTGGATGGCAGGAGATGCGATCCTCGATGATCGCTCGCTGAGGACCAGCGATCAAGGGCGGTTGCTCAACGGTCGCCCAGTGCACGAGGCCGTTCCAGAACCGGCTGATCAGCTCCGAACCAGCAACGGTCGCATTCGGCGATTCGACCCCGGTGGTTCGAAAGGTGACCGCAGCGAGTTCGCCAAGGTAGAGCCGCAACGACCGGACGTGGATCTCCTCGTCCGCACGAATCCGACCGACAATTTCGGCCGCCAGCTCAGCACCAGGGCGACGCTCGACGAACAGGTCGGGCGAACGCAGAATCTCCTGCGAAGATGCGAATCCGATCTCGGCCCGGAACTCGATGACGAGCAGATTCATCAACATCGACAGCACACCCTCGACGGCTGCTGGGACCTCGGGCATCAACCGCTGGCCAGCCTCTGGACGGGCGATGCTCTCCGGCGGATCGACGTCCGGATATGCATCCGGACCGAACGCGAGGTCGCGGGCAACGAACCACATCTCGTCGTGACCGCCGATGCCACTGGCCGGGTCGCCGCCTTCGTCGATGCCGTGAGCCCGCATCAGACCCTTGTTGAGGTGGCCGATGCCCATCGTCGAGATGTCCTCGACGATCGACGGCTGGAGATCGGGGAACTGGATCTCGGCCAGGATTCGACCCTTGGCCTCGATCTTGCCGGTGATCGTGAGGTTGTTCCAGAACTGGGCGCCAAGTCCGTTGCGCAGCAGCACCATGGACTGTTCGGTCGTGAGCACACGTTCACCATCGAGCAACGAAGAATCCGCGTCGAGTAGCTCTCCACCGCCGCAGCGCAGGGCGTCGGTCCATGCATCCAGCGCTGACTCTCGGATCAACGCCCGCGGCGGCTGATAGCTGCCATCGGCGAGGAAGCCGCCGTGCATCCGCCGGCCGTCGACGACATGAGGCGCGGCGTAGTCGTGTTCCTGCATCAATTCGGCTTCTGAATAGACCAGTTGAGTCACCGCACCAGCGTAGATCGCCGCCGGCTGCCGAGAGCCGTCGAAACTGCTCCCACAACCAAACATCCGCCGAGCGACGAGCGACGGCGGTCAGCACGCCGGTAGCTTGCGACGGTGGCAGCCGCACCGGTGAAGTTCGTGACTCGGTTGATGATCCACGCGTTCTTCCGCCGGGTCGAAGTACATGGCCTGGACAGGTTGCCGAGGACTGGGCCGGTGATCATTGTCGCCAACCACACGAACGGCCTGGTCGATGGACTGCTGCTGATGTCCCAACTTCCGCGATGGCCACGCTCGCTTGCGAAGGCAACCCTCTTCCGAATTTTGCCGCTTCGGCCACTTCTCAAGCTGACCGGCGCTATCCCCGTCTATCGAGCCGAGGACGCCAAGCCGGGCGAGACGGATCGGGCCGCGTTGAACGACGCGACGTTCGCAGCATGCCGTCAGTTGCTGAGAGAAGGTGATGTCGTTTCGATCTTCCCGGAGGGCATCAGCCACGATCACGAGTCGCTTCAGCCCCTTCGCACCGGAGCCGCCCGGATCGCTTTGACGTCGGCATTCGACACTGCGCCAGCGGAGTCTGCAACGACAGCGTTCGCTGCGGGTCTCGACATCGTGCCGATCGGGCTCGCGTACGACGCCAAGGCCACGTTCCGTTCAAACGCAATCGTGACCGTCGGGGACCCGATCTCGGTCGCGCAGTGGGCTGGCGAATACGCATCCGATCCCCGGAGCGCGGTGCGCTCGTGTACTGCCGCGATCACCGATGGCCTCCGCTCAGTTGCGCCTGACCGGTCCCACGCCGGCACGCCCGAGACCATCGGCCGGCGGCTCCGATTCCGCTCGACTCTTCGGATGGCGGCAAGCACGTCCCCGCACCTGGCCCTGTGGGTCGCCGCCCCGGTAGCCCTCGTCGGCGCCGCAGTGCACGCCGTTCCGTATCAGATCGTCAAGCAACTCGCCCGAATGCCGCGCAGCGAGAGCATCAAGTCCACCGTCGAACTGCTTGGCTCCACGCTTCTCTTCACGGTCGAATGGGTCGCCCTGGCGATGATCGCTTGGCGCACCCGTGGCCGCCTCGCAGGGGCCGCCGCACTGGCCGCTGGCCCGCTCAGTGGCTATGTCGCAGTTCGGTTCGCAGAGTCCCTACGCGATAGCTCGGCGTTGGCCGCCGGCGCGTCCTGAGCCCGACCTTCGGTCGTTGAGGTGAGGACCGACGATCTATATTCATCCGCCATGAGTGATTCCGCGTACGACCTGGTCATCATCGGCGGCAACTCCGCCGGGCTGTCTGTTGCAGTCGCCCTTCAGGAGGCCGGTCTCAGTCGTGTTCGGATTCTCGAAGCGGGTACCGCGATTGCGTTTCCAGAACTCGTCGGCGAGCACCAATTGGATGTCGGCTACGGCGAGCCAGCCCTGGCGATCGATTCGACAACGAGCGCGAACGGCACGACGTTGATCTCGGTCACGACGGCCAAACACGTGTACACCGCGAGAGCCTGCGTCGTCGCACAACGCTCTGGCGCCGAGGGCTGGACTCCCACCATGACGACCGTGGCCAGCGACCGGATCCTGATCAACAAGCTGCCTGATTTCGCAGCCGACGAGGACGTGCTCGTGATCGGCTACACCGACCGGGCGGTCGAACTCACCGCTCGCCTCGCTGCGGCCGGCGCGGGGGTCGTGTTGGCCGCTGGCGGGATGGATCCGAATCTGTTGTCACCGACTGCGGAGGCCGCGCTGCACCGGTTGGAACGTGAACGCCACGCGACCCTGCTGTACCGGGCCGTGCCGGAGCAGATCGCCGATGTCGATGGGTACCCCATGGCGTTCTTCGGCGATCGACGAACACCGGACCTGCAGTTCGACCACGTGGTCTTCGCCCCCAGCCGAACGGCCGTTGGCCCGGAAGTCGTCGGCCTCACCGAGGCAGCAGCCGCATCGGGCAGCGTGTGGTTTCTCGACGGAGCGACCCTCACCGAGGTCGCAACGGCGTTCCCCGAAATCACGATCGTTCCTGCACCGACATTGGCCGAACGCCGCAGGGGTTTCACGTCGGTGATCGACGAGCTTCGCGCTGAGCATTACAACGCGACCATCACCCATTTCGAGCCGACCCACTCTGACCTGTGGGTGCTGCGGGTCAAGCCAGATCATGGCGACGTGTCGCACCTGCCCGGACAATACGCATCGCTCGGCCTTGGCTACTGGGAGGAACGAATCGACTCGGCTGAGGATCCGGACCTCGACGAGAAATGGGACAAGCTGATTCGCCGGTCGTACTCGATCTCGAGTCGCATGTTCGACGAACACGGCTACTTGACCGGAGACCTCGACTCCGATCAACTGGAGTTCTACATCGTGCTCGTCCCACCGACACCGGAGAACGTGCCTGGCCTTACACCACGGCTCGCATGCAAGCGTCCCGGCGACCGCATCTATCTCGGTCCCAAGGTTGCCGGTCGGTACACGCTTGCGCCCGTCACCGATCCCGGCGCCACCCTGCTGTTCTTCTCGACCGGAACCGGCGAAGCGCCGCACAATGCAATGGTGGTCGAACTGCTTCGAAAGGGTCATCACGGTCCGATCATCTCTGCCGTCTCGGTGCGTAAGTGGGCCGACCTTGGCTACATCGAGCAACATCGCAAACTCGAGGCCCGGTACCCGAACTACACCTATCTACCCATGCCCACCCGAGAGTCCGACACGCCGAAGCGCTACCTACAGGACCTGATCCGCGGCGGGGTTCTGGCCGACGAGCACGGGATCACCTTTGACCCGACGACGACTCATATGTTCCTCTGCGGAAACCCGGCGATGATTGGTTTGCCAGAGGAAGTCGACGGCGAGACCAAGTTCCCCGAGACGACAGGCGTTGTCGAGCTGATGGTCGAGAAAGGCTTCACGGTCGACCATCGCAAAACACGCGGCAACATCCACTTCGAGGAATATTGGTGACCGCTCAGGCCGCCGCGATTTTTCGCAGCCGTCAGGGTTGAGCGAATCCCCAGTCGAGCAGGGCCGTGGTTGCCGCCAAGCGTTCTGCATCGGTCGTTACGCCGAACACCGCGACGATCAACGTCCGACCATTCCTCGTGGCGGAACCGACCAAGCAGTAGCCAGCATCGGTGGTATGCCCGGTCTTGACGCCCGTTGCGCCCTGATACGACGTCAAGAGCTTGTTGGTCGCCTGGAATGTCTGACCGTGCAAGTTCGCGCTGGTCTTAGCGACTGCCTCGCGAAAGGTCTGGTCCTGCATCAACAGCGCGGCGAGTTCGATCATGTCGCGCGCCGACGAGTGCGCTCCGGCCGCATCGAGGCCAATCGGGTTGGCCGCGACGGTGGCCGAGAGGCCGAGCTCGACCGCAGCTGCGTTCATCTGATCGACGAATCCTTGCGTACTGCCGCCGACATCGATTGCCAGCGCGCGCGCCGCATCGTTGGCGCTGACGACCAACATCGCCCTCAGCAGCACGTCTCGTGGCAGCTGCTCGCCAGCGTAGATTCCAATCGCCGACTCGGAGATGTCGACGTCGAGATCCGGCACGGTGACAATCTTCGCGAGGTCGCCGGCCTGCAGCACGACATAGGAGGTCAACAACTTCATCACGCTGCCGACCGGCATTGCGACATCGGCCTGACTCTCAGCCATCCACGTCTGCGACGTGAGGTCATAGACCGCGAATGCCGATGCATCGACGGCAGGCAACCCTGCGGGCGCAACCGTGACAGGGACACTGGTCGGCACCGACGTGTCCGGGGTGGACGACTGCGATGACGACGTGTCTCCGACTGCCTCGGTGCCGGCCAGCTCTGCTGCCATGGACGACTCGGGAATCGAGGCGAGGCTCCCAACCGGCGCGAGCGCCAGTGTCCCCGACGTCTCAGGCACGAGGGTGGC
>JANOQU010000429.1:0-7062 GCA_031422355.1 Actinomycetes bacterium | reverse complement strand
GTGATGGTCTCGCCGCCGACCATGAACCTGTCGACGCCGTCTCGCCGCGACAAGTGGTCCTCGACCGTCAGCGTGCACAGGATGGCAGCCGGTTCTTCCTCGCGGTGCTTCAGGTATGCAGCCTTGCCAATGAAGTCCGCTGACTTCACCTTCGGTCGTGCCAGACCGGCTTCGACGACGGTGTACTCACCGTCGAGTTCGCTACCCATCAGGCGATAGCCCTTCTCCAGCCGACCAGTGGTGCCGTAGACGCCAGCGCCGACCGGCACGATGCCGAACTCCTCGCCTGCAGCCGCAACCTTGTCCCACACCGCGCGTGCGTGCTCGGTCTGGACGTAGATCTCCCAGCCGAGTTCGCCGACGTAGGAGATTCTGAACAGCCGAACAGGGATCGATCCGAACAGCACCTCTTGGGTCGTGCCATAGGGGAAGCCCTCGTTGGAGACATCGCTCTCGGTCAGTTTGGTCATCACATTGCGAGCATTCGGCCCCCACAATCCAATCACCGCATATGACGATGTCAGGTCCTGGAAGTGGACCGAACCGTCTGCCGGCAAGTGCTTGGTGAACCAGAATGAGTCACGCGGGCCGTCGAACGCGCCAGTCATGACGCGGTACGTGTTCTCCCCGATCCGCAACATCGTCAGGTCGCTCCGGAATCCACCGTTGACGTCGAGCAGGGGGGTGTAAATGCTCTTGCCGACGGCAACGTCGACGTTGTTCACCGTGAGACCCTGGAGGTAGTCCTTCGTACCAGGCCCGCTGAATTCGAACACGACGAACGGCGCGAGATCCACCATGCCGACGCTGTCTTTCATCGCGAGGTGTTCTGCGTTGATGATCGGCGACCACCACCGAGCGTCCCACTCATGGGGGCGCTCGGCGACGCCGAACTTGTCGACCAAGCCAGCGTTGCTCTCGTACCAATGCGGCCGCTCCATACCGCCGGCCAGGAAATAGACCGCGCCGAGAGCCTCGGTGCGATCGTGGTACGGCGCAGTGCGAACACCGCGTTCGGATGCCCATTGCTCTCGCGGGTGGACGATGCCGTACGTCTTCTGGAAGTGCTCGCCGCAGCGGGCGCGCACATGGCTGTCGTTACGGGCGTACGGGTAGAAACGGGCGATGTCGCTGTGGTGCGGATCCACCTCGGGCTGACCATGGGTCATCCATTCGGCCAACATCCGCGCCGCACCGGGACCTTCTTTGATCCAGATCGCACACGCCGACCACAGACCCTTCACATCGGGCGTCTCGCCGATCAGCGGGAAGCCATCTGGGGTCAGCGACAGCAATCCGTTGATCGCGTACTTGATCTCGGCCGTACCCAGAATGTCCGGCATCAGTTCGAGTGCCTGCTCGAGTTGGGGATCGAAGTCATCCATTGTGATCGGCAGTTCCGTCGGCGACAGACGCGAATCCTTGATCGAGGGGATCTCCTCGGCCTTCATGAAGATCGGTCGATGGGCATACGAGCCCACTTCCATACTGCCGGCGCTCTGACGCTCGTAACAGAACGTGTCCATGTCGCGGATGATCGGGAACCCGAGTTCCTTGCCGGTCTCTTCCAGAACCGGAATCGGGCCGACGTCGATCATCTGGTGGACGGCAGGGGTCAGCGGAATTTGGGTGCCGGCCATCGCGGCGAGCTTGGGTGCCCACACACCGACGCAGATCACGACGTAGTCAGCTTCGATCCGACCCCGATCGGTCACGACAGCGGTGACTCGGCCGTCCACCACTTCGATGTCTTCTACTTCCACGTTGGCGAAGGTCTGCAAGGCATCGAGTGCCTGCGCACGCTCACGGAAGATCGTGCCGGCGCGCAACGAATCGACCACCGACACGGTCGGAGAATAGAAACCACCGAGCAGGATCTCTTCGTTGATGAACGGAACCATTTCCTTGATCTCGGCCGGGGTGACGAGCCTGGCGGGGATGCCCCAGTTCTTGGCTGACACCATCCGCCGGCGCAGCTCTTCCATCCGCTCGGGGGTGCGGGCGATCTCGATCCCGCCGCATTCGGTGTTGACACCCATTTCGATGTACTGGCGCTGGCTATCGAGGTTCAGCGCAGCCATCTCCCGGTTGTGGTCGACCGGGAAGATGAAGTTCGATGCATGGCCGGTCGAACCGCCAGGGTTCGGCAACGGACCCTTATCGATCTGGACGATGTTACGCCAGCCCAGTTCGGCCAGGTGACCGACAACTCCGTTGCCGACGATGCCGGCTCCGATGACGACGACGCTTGCTGTTGTCGGGAATGAAGTCGCTGGGGACTCGTTACTCACTAGAGATCCTCTCGGGGGGCGGGCACTGTCTCTCGGCGAACCGAAACCGTTCTACGGGAACATCCCGCACAACGATAAGTCTACGTCAGGTGGGATCGACGATCCAGACCAGATCGGCCCCTATTGCGTCGTATGTCTGGCGGCGAAAAACCTACCATTGCAGCTCGCTCCGAACGAAAGTGCTGCCACAAATCGTCAGGCGGGGACTCACAAATCGTCAGGTGAGATCTCACAAATCGTCAGTCGGTGCTACTCTGAGAGCCGTGCCGTGGATCGACAGAGGACTACGCCCGGTCGTCGAAGACCTACTCGGCAC
This sequence comes from Actinomycetes bacterium, assembly GCA_031422355.1. Classification (GTDB taxonomy): domain Bacteria; phylum Actinomycetota; class Acidimicrobiia; order Acidimicrobiales; family Ilumatobacteraceae; genus WLMZ01. Next base: position 4,455 of record JANOQU010000429.1, on the reverse strand, counting down.
CGCAAAGGTCGTCCTCCTCCGAGGCGCTCGCCAAGTTGGAAAGTCAACGCTGGCGCAACATGTCGTTGCAGAACGCCAGGGCATCTCTCGAACGCTGGATGATCCGACATTGCTCGCCGCAGCACGTACAGACCCCATTGGCTTTCTGACCCATGACGCTTCAGTTCTTGCAATTGACGAAGTCCAACGAGCACCCGAATTGATTCTCCCGCTGAAGTTGCTGATCGACCAGCGTCCAGACCCGGGGCGCTACCTTCTCACCGGCTCGTCTGACTTGCTTCGGGTTCCAGGAGTCAGCGACAGTCTCGCCGGGCGAACTGCGACCGCGATGTTGCGGCCGCTGACCCAGGGCGAATTGGCCGGGCGTTTCGATGACTTCATCGATCGGGCGATGAGCGGTGACACGTTCACTCACCACGTCTCGTCGCTCAGCCGTGCCAACTACGTTCAGCGGGCGCTCGACGGAGGTTTTCCCGGCCTGAGTGGCGCGTCCAACCGAACTCGACGCACAATCCTGGACGACTACTCGACGGCAGTTCTCTATCGCTCGCTGAACGAATTAAGTTCGCTGACCGACCCCGGCCGACTTCCTCGATTGCTACGCCTCCTCGCGGCGAGGTCGAGCCAGGAGATCAACCGCTCCGATCTTGCACGCGATCTTGGATCGGCGGCGGGAACCATCGACCACCTCCTTGATCTCCTGATGACGATGCACCTCCTCGAGATCATCCCGTCCTGGTCCACCAACCGCACGGCCCGCACGGTGCGGCGACCCAAATCGGTTCTGATTGACACAGCTCTGATCTGCAATCTGCTCGGCATCGACGCGGCCGCACTCGACTTGACAGTGGACCCGAAGGCGGCCGGTCCAATTTTGGAGAGCTTCGTCATCAACGAACTGCTCCGACAGGCTGCTTGGAGCGAATCACGACCCGTCCCGGCGCACTACCGCACGCACGACGGTGCAGAGATCGACCTCATCCTCGAGACGCCTTCGGGCAAGGTGATGGCGATCGAAATCAAGACCAGCGCCCACGTCACAGCACGTGACATCGGCGCGATGACGGCATTCGCGGAGAAGCACCAGAGTCGTTTCATCCATGGATTCGTGCTGTACACAGGCACCCAGCGCGTACCGTTCGGACCTCGCATCACGGCCTTGCCGATCGACGCGCTCTGGTGCGGACGGCCCAGCTAGACACCCCCGAGGCGCGGACTCAGCCGAGCTCGTCGGGCATTTCGGTCTTGCGTTTGGTGATGAACTCAGTCAACTCTTCGTCGATCGCACTATCGAGCGGCGGGGCTTCGTAGTCGGCCAGGCTCTTCTTCCAGAGCTTGTTGGCCCGGGTGTTGGCGTCGGTTTCGCCTTCCTCCAGCCATTGCTCGTAGCTGTTGTTGTCCGCTGTGTTGCTGCGGTAGAAGGCGCTCTCGAAGTTGGCCAGCGTGTGCGGCGAGCCGAGGAAGTGCATCCCGGGATCATTGTCGCAAATCGCGTCTACGGCTTGGCCATTCGTCGACATGTCCACCCCCTTTGCGAACGTGTGCATCATCCCCAATTGATCGCAGTCGAGCATGAACTTCTCGAAGCCGAACGACAAGCCACCTTCCAGCCACCCCGCTGCGTGGAGGACGAAGTTGACACCGCCCAGCATCGTTGCCTGGAGCGTGTTTGCGGATTCGTAGGCCGCCTGGGCGTCGGCGACCTTGCTTGCGTTCAGACCGCCACCGGAGCGAAACGGCACGCCGAGTCGTCTGGCGAGATGCGCCATCACGTACAGCACGAGCGACGGCTCTGGCGTCCCGAACGTCGGTGCCCCGGTCTGCATCGACATCGATGAAGCGAAGGAGCCGAGAATGACCGGTGCTCCCGGCCGAACGAGTTGGGCGAACGCCATGCCGACCAGCGCTTCGGCCAGGCTCTGGGCAGCGACACCCGCAACCGTCACGGGCGCCATCGCCCCGGCAAGGATGAACGGGGTGAAGATGCACGCCTGGTTGTTCAGCGCATAGACCTCGGCCGAGCCGAGCATCGTCTCGTCCCAGACAAGCGGGGACGACGCGTTGATCAGACTCGTCATCACCGTGCGATCCTGCAGGTCACCACCGAACGCGATCCTGGCCAGATCGACGCTGTCCTGGGCGCGGCTCATCGCCGTGACCGAGCCCATGAACGGCTTGTCGCTGTACTTGATATGCGAATAGACCATGTCGAGGTGGCGCTTGTTGACGGGGATATCCACCGGTTCGCACACGGTGCCACCAGAGTGGTGCATATACGGCGACGAATAGGCCAACCTGACGATGTTCTGGAAGTCGGCGAGCGTTGCGTAGCGACGGCCGCCGTCCAGGTCGCGCACGAACGGCGAGCCGTAGTTCGGCGCAAACACTGTGTTCATTCCGCCGATGTCGACATTGCGATCAGGGTTGCGCCCGTGCTGGGTGAACTGTGCCGGGGCTGTTGCCGCAACCAGGCTGCGGCACAGGCCACGCGGGAATCGGACCCGCTCCCCGTCGGCCTCGGCGCCGGCCGCGACGAACAGTTCGATCGCACGCGGATAGTCGCGAATCCACACACCGGTGCGTTCGAGGATCGTGTCAGCGTTCTCCTCGATCAGCGCGATGCTCTCGTCGCTGAGTACCTCGAACGGCGTGAGTGTTCTCGTGATGAACGGGACCGATACGGCCTGGTTCGAAGAACGCAACGCCTGGCGGGCGGCACGACCGCCACCGCCGCGCCGGCCACCGGTGACCTCAGGCGCAACGGCGGCATCCGGTATTACATCTCCAATTTCGGTCATGACTCCCCCTCGGATTCTGACGATGTCCTGGCACGACGGCGTGTCCGCGACGGCCCGGTGGATTCGGTTCGCCTCGGCAACGTCACCACCGCCGCCAGCCGTGTGTACGGATCTGTGGTGTGGGGCAATCCCATCGCCCCGACGAAGTGCTCCTGGAAGCGCGGCTCGATCGCCGTCTCGACCTTGGTGACCGTGCGGGCGACAAGCGCGATCTCGTCACGATCCTGCTTGGACAACAGTGCTCGGACAGCGCCAGACCCGGCGGCATTGCCGACCGAACTGACCTTGCTCGGCTCACAGTCTGGAATCATGCCGAGCACGAGTGCGTAGACGGGATCGATGTGGCTGCCGAAAGCCCCGGCCAATTTGACCGCATCGACGGACTGCAGCCCGGCTCGATCCATCAGCAACCGGGCGCCGGCGTAGAGCGCACCCTTCGCAAGTTGAATGCCGCGCACGTCGTTCTGGGTGATCCGCAACTCCGGGGTTGTCCGCTGTAGGACGTAGGAAAACGTCCGTCCGTCAGCGACGACCCGGTCATTTCGTTCGGCCATGTCACCAACGATCGTTCCGTCGATCGCTATCACCCCGGCCAGGAAAAGTTCGGCCAGGATTTCGATGATTCCGCTGCCACAGATACCGGTGATACCGACTTCCGGCAAGGACTCCTCAAAGCCCGGTTCGTCGCTCCAGAGATCCGACCCAATCACCTTGATGCGCGGCTCCAGCGTGACCTTGTCGATCCGGACCCGCTCGATTGCGCCAGCGGTCGCGCGCTGACCGCACGAGATCTGGGCACCCTCGAACGCAGGCCCGGTCGGGCTGGATGCGGCCGACAAACCGTGGCGGTTTCCGAGCACGAGTTCTGCATTCGTGCCGACATCGATCAGCAACACCATCTCGTCGCCGCGGTGTGGGCCGACAGCCAGAATCGCAGCGGTCGTATCGGCACCTACGTGGCCGGCGATGCACGGCAGGATGTGCAGCGTCGCCAGCGGACAACTGATCCCGACATCGGTGGCCTGACCGTCGATCGGCAGGTCGGTGGCAAGCGGGAACGGAGCACCACCGAGAGGCGTGGGATCGATGCCGAGAATCAGGTGATGCATGATCGGGTTGCCGACCAGGACGATGTCGGAGATCTCGGTCTTGGCCACCTCGCGGCGGCCGACCGAGGCCTGCTTGCAGAGTTCTGTGATGAGGTCGTTGAGCGCCCCGCGAATCACGGCGGTCAGTTCGTGCTGGCCACCGGGATTCATCATCACGTACGAGACTCGGCTCATCAGGTCCTCGCCGAACCGGATCTGAGGGTTCATCAGTCCTGCTGACGCGAGCACTTCACCGCTCGCGATGTCGCACAGGTGGCCAGCGACGGTGGTGGAGCCGACGTCGATTGCGACGCCGAACAGTTCGTCGAAGAAGCCCGGCCAAACGCCGGTGATCACACTGTTGTCGTGAACGGCGACCGTGACGTCGCGGCCGTCATGATCGAGCGCTGGTTGCAGCCTGATCAGCGCGTTCGGGCTGATCTTCAGCGTCGGCAGATTCCACTGCTCGCTCAGCGCATCGGTCAGCAGGCGCAGGTCGCTGCGATCGCCGCCAAGATCATTGGGCAAGACGTCGACGTAGTACGGATGCACGACCGGGTCGATGATCA
>JANOQU010000428.1:0-3968 GCA_031422355.1 Actinomycetes bacterium | reverse complement strand
TTTGGGGACGCATTTGGGAAAACCTCTGGCTCGAAAATAATTGCGATCGATGATGGCGGACGCACCGATCGAACGCAGGTAGTCCCCTGCGTCGGCCTTGCCAGAACTGGCGACCACCTCGTAACCCAGGCCGGCGAGCATCCCGATCGCAACACTTCCGACCCCACCCGTTGCTCCGGTCACGAGGACCGGACCCGACGACGCGCTCACTCCGGCCCGCTCGAGCGCCATTACCGACAGCGCCGCCGTGAAGCCGGCCGTCCCAATGATCATCGAATCTCTCGCCGACAGTCCTTCCGGCAGAGCCACCAGCCATTCCGCCGGCACTCTTGCGTACTGGGAGAATCCGCCATGGCGCGCAACACCGATGTCGTAGCCGTGTGCGAGGACCGCCGTCCCTGCTGCGAAGTCGCCAGCGTCCTCGACCAGAACCCCGGCCAGGTCGATACCCGGAATGATCGGTGAGACCCGCGCTACCTTGCCGGCCGGAGAGGATGCAAGCCCGTCTTTGTAGTTCACGCTCGACCATTGCACTTCGACGAGCACGCCGTCTGTTGGCAGCTCGTCCAGGGTCATCGATCCAACGCCGCGTTCGACGACCTCGCCGGTTGTAACTGCTGTGAATGCGGTGAATGAATCAATGCTCATTCGCTCACACTAGCGATGGTCACATTTTCAGGGGATGTCCGCCATCTCATCCGTTGCCTCTCTGATGTTGGAAGCGTTCACCAATGGGAGTAGTCAGCTTTTGAAGAGGAAGGCCTCGTCTTCGGCGCTCAGGATGAGGCGGATCTCGTCGAGGAACTGAGGATGGCGGTCCAGCAGCGGGTCCGGGTCGACGATCTCGAACGCGGCTTCGCGGGCCAGCGCAACCAACTCGCGGTCACGACGAAGCGACGCCAGCTTGAGGTCACTCCGTCCTTTCTGGGCGGTGTTCATCAGCGTGCCCTCACCTCGCAAGTCCAGGTCGACCTCGGCGAGCTCGAATCCGTCCGTCGAGTTCACCAGTGCCTCCACACGAGGGCTCGGACCTTCGACCTCTGACGTGACGAGCCAGCAGGTCGAGGCGTGGGAACCTCGCCCGACCCGTCCACGGAGCTGATGAAGTTGAGCGATGCCGAAGCGATCCGCGTCCAGGATGACCATCACCGTTGCGTTGGCGACATCAACGCCGACCTCGATGACCGTGGTTGCGACCAGCACATCCAACTCGTGTGCTCGAAACGCATTCATGACCTGCTCCTTCTCAGCCGAAGGCAATCGCCCGTGGAGGAGCCCGATTCGCATGCCCTTCAACTCCTGATGGACGAGTCGGTCGAATGTCTCCTGGGCGGACGCCACCTCAAGCTTCTCGCTCTCGTCGATCAACGGGCAGACCACATAGGCCTGACGTCCGTCGGCGACCGCTTGCCGAACGTCGCCCCATGCAGCCAACTCCATCAACCCGCCATTGGCCCAATGAGTAACGATCGGCGTTCGTCCCGGCGGTAACTCGTCGAGAACGCTGACGTCGAGGTCGCCGTAGACAGTCATCGCGGCCGTGCGCGGAATTGGGGTTGCGGTCATCACCAACACATCAGGCACGACCCGCTGGTCGTCGGCTCCGGCACCCTTCATCCGCAGCGCAGCACGCTGCTCCACACCGAATCGATGTTGCTCGTCGACAACGACCGCGCCCAGGCTCTTGAATTCGATCCCGTCCTGGATCAGAGCATGCGTTCCGATCGCGATATCGATGGTGCCGTCAGCAAGGCCAGCGATGACGTCGCGGCGCTCCTGGCCGGTCACCCGATTGGTCAGAAGCGCCACACTGAGTGCACGGTCGCCGAACAGATTCCCCGGGTCGGGGACCGAGAGCCCCTGCAACAACGTCCGGATTCCGGCGGCATGCTGCTCAGCGAGCACCTCCGTCGGTGCCATCAACGCACCCTGATGACCGCCTTGGACCGCGCACAACAGCGCACACACGGCGACGACTGTCTTGCCGGCACCCACGTCGCCCTGGAGCAGACGGTGCATAGGATGGGGACCCGCGAGGTCGCTGTCGATCTCGGCGACCGCCCGCGACTGCGCACCGGTCAGCGCGTACGGCAACGCTTGACGGAAGCGTCTGACGAGTTCGCCGCTCATGTCGTGGCGAATGCCGCGTTGTTCTCGTTCGAAAGACCGCTTGCGCATCACGAGCACAGTCTGAACGCGGAGCAGTTCATCAAATGCCAGCCGCCTTCGCGCGAGTTCCTTTTCCCCCATCGTCTCTGGCGAATGGATCTGGCGCATCGCAGTTGCTCGATCGACGAGGCCGAGCCTGGCCCTGACCTTGGCTGGCACCGGGTCGGCGAAGCTTCTGATCGCGCATCTCTCCAGCGCATTCTCGACCCAGCCCGCGATCTCCCACGTGCTCAGTTGGGCCTTCTCGCTCTGCGGGTAGATCGGCACGATTCGCCCAGTCCGATCACCGATCAGGTCCACGATCGGGTTCGTCATCTGCAATCCGCCGCGGTAGACATCGGCCTTACCAAACAGCATGATCTGGAGGCCCTCACGCAACTGCCGCTCTCGCCACGGTTGGTTGAAGAACACGATGTGCAGTCGGCCAGATCCGTCACCGACTTGAACCTCGATCATCGTTCGCCGATTGCGCATCGTCCGCTTGCTCACGCTGCGCACCGTGACCAGAACAAGAGCCTCGCGACCGGGAACGAGATCCGACACTCTCGCCTCGTTGGTCCGATCAACCCATCGGCGGGGATAGGTCGTCAGCAGGTCGAGAACGGTGAGGACACCGACCTCACGCAACGACGCCTGCTTCTTGTCGCCGACCCCTTTGAGTCGCTCCACCGGGATTGCCTGCAGTTCGCGCAGCGCGATGCCGCCACGGTCCGAGACGACGGGGTCAGATTCCGTCGGCAATGAGGTCACTCCACCCCGAACAGGTACGGGTACAGCGGCTGGCCGCCGCGGTGTACCTCCACCTGGACATCGGGTCGCTCGTCGGCCAGCCAGGCCCGCAGCGCATCCGTGGTCGAACCGGTTGCTTGCGCGCCCTCGATGAGGGTTACGATTTCGCGGTCGTCGGTGACGAGATGGTCCAGCAACGCCGTCGCCGCGCCGGTGAGCGTGCCGTTGACCGCGACGATGCCGTCGCCGCGGACGATCCCGATCCAATCGCCAGTCGTGATCTGCCCGGCCTCACTGCCGGTGTCACGAACGGCCTGGGTCACTTCACCCGTCGCGACAGACTCTGCGGCCTGACTCATCTCACGGGCGTTGGTTGCAGCACTTGCTTCAGGGTCGTAGAGCACGAGCGAGGCCAATGCCTCAGGCATGCTGCGGGTGCCAACCACGATGACCGTCTTGGTCGTGAGTGCGTCGAGTTGTTCGGCGACGGGGATGATGTTCTTGTTGTTCGGCAAGACGATCACCTGGCGGGCGTTCACTGCTTCGACTGCGTCCAACAACTCCGCAGTCGACGGGTTCAAAGTCTGACCACCGGAAATCACGCCTTGGACGCCGAGTTGCGCGAACAGGTCGGTCAATCCGTCACCACTGCTGACCGCCACGATCGCACACGTCACCGCTGGCAAGCCGGCACCAGCAAAGGCGGATCGCCGAGGAGCGGACGCGACAGCGCTGGTGGCCTTGAGGCTGGCCTCGCGCTGTGCATGCTCTTCTGCGACCTCTTCGAACAGGTCGGTCACACGAATCTTGTGGGGGCGACCACCATTGTCGATTGCTGCCTCGATGGCCGCACCGATGTCGTTCGTGTGAACGTGGCAGTTCCAGAGCCCGTCGCCGCCCACCACCACGATCGAGTCGCCGATATCACCCCAGGCACGCTTGAACGCTTCGATGCTGTCGTCCGCGAGGTCGATGAAGTACATGACCTCGTATCGCAACTCGCTCACGTCGACGCTGCCATCGCCGGTACTGCGGTGGGCGACCTGATCGATTCGTTTCGCTGCACGTGC
>JANOQU010000427.1:0-11583 GCA_031422355.1 Actinomycetes bacterium | reverse complement strand
AACGACCTGCCCCACAAGAACGGCACGCATCGGGCGCTCGATGACATCCGGTCGAGCATCAACGAGTTGCAGTTCTACCGCGAGCGCACGTTCCTGCCAGCGGAGAACGTCGTCGGCGAGTGACAACGATCACGCCGTCCGCTGAGGCGCTCAGCCTCGCCCCATAGCGAGATGGGCCAGTACCGTCACGAGATGTCCGATCAGCCAATCACCGTTCCGCCGGCGAAACCTCGCAAGCAGGAACAGGAGCGGGCAACCGAAGAGATCACCGAACTTGCGCCCGGCGTACTCCGCAGCCAACTACCGATCGACATCCCGGGCCTCGGCCATGTCAACTGTTACTTCCTCGAAGACGAGCGCGGGGTGGCGGTCGTTGATCCCGGATTACCGCACAAGGACTCCTACGTCGCGCTCGAAGCTCGGCTGAAATCGGCAGGCTTCCCGCTCAAGCGAGTGCATACGGTGATCGTCACCCATAGCCATCCCGATCACTTCGGCGGTGCTGGCTGGCTGCGGGCCGAGACCGGCGCCGACATCGTCAGCCATCGCTCGTTCAAACTGATGTGGGACCCGACCGAAAGCCCTGATGCCGACGTCGAGGATGCACCAGATCTGCTCGACGCGCAGGACCAGTCGCTGCAGAATCCGCGCCGGTTTCCGTGGGAGGCCACGCCCTGGGGTGGGCCGGGAATGTCGATTCCACTCAAGCGTCGGATGTGGTTCCGGGCCGCTCGACGGTTCCCGAACATGCGCAAGATGCCTGTGCCGACGGTGCGCCTCGACGAAGCGGACACGATCCGTCTCGCCCGACGCGACTGGATCGCGGTGCACACGCCAGGTCACACCGACGATCACCTGTGCCTGTTCGATCCAACTGAGGGTTGCATGCTCTGTGGCGATCACGTCCTGCCGACGATCACACCTCACATCGGCGGCTTGGGCACCAGCCGAGACCCACTGGCTACGTTCTTCGGCTCGCTCGACAAGGTGGCCGCATACGGTCCTCAGGTCACGATTGCCCTCCCCGCGCACGGCAATCCGTTCTCCGATCTCGCCGGCCGAGCCAACGAGATCAAGCAGCATCACGCGGGGCGGCTGGAGAAGTTGCGCGAGACCTCGATCGAACTCAGCCGACCGGCGACCGTGATGGAAATGTCCTCGCACCTCTTCTCGCCGCGCGCCCAGGGTGCAATGGCCGACAGCGAAACGTTCGCCCATCTCGAGCACCTCCGGCTCTCGGGCGAGATGGAGCGACGCAACAACGACGGCGTGCTCGAATACGTGATCACCGGCTGACAGGCGTTTCGTTTGGTGAGCCGTGTTGGCCGCCTGCGGTGTGGCCGCTGCGGTGGCGGGCCGGTGCCGCAGTGGCACGAACCGCGCCCTCGGTGCCGCAGCGTGTCACCCCATGGCACGCTGCGGGAACAAGGGCGTGAAACGTGCCAGACCGGGGCCGACGGTGCCAGCCGCCGAGCCGAGTCGTCAGGACGCAGTGGCGTCAGCAGTACCTGCGGATGGTGGGGTACGGGTTGACGGCGGCACCGCCGCCGGGGTGGATCTCGAAGTGCAGATGGTTCGTGCCGTTGGCATTGCCCGTTGCGCCGACGTAGCCAATCGTCTCACCGGCAGAGACACCGCGCGAGCCCCCTTCGAACGAACTGAGGTGGGCATAGAAGTATTTGTTGCCGTCAGAGCCCGAGAGCCACACCGAGTTGCCGCCGAGAGGAGTCTGCTTGAACTGGACCGATCCGCTGACGACTGCCACCAGCGGTGTGCCAGCGGGGCTGATCAGGTCAGTGCCCTCGTGCCTACGACCGCCAGATCTGGCTGCTCCCCATGTGTCGCCGAATGCGTTCGGACCGTTGACCGGGCACGTGAACGGACCCGTGACGGCGGCCGGAGGGGGCGTGGGGATCGGCGCTGGATCCGGTTCGGACGGGGCATCGGTGGTCGGGGTGGACACCGACGGCGTCGATGCGCTGCCCGAACCACTACCTGATCCGCTGCCGGAGCTGGCCGGCTGGGTCGTTGCGGTGGACCCGGAGCCCTGCTGAGAGGGCGTTGTCGTCTGCGGCACCAATGGGTTGGCGGCGGCCGCTTGAGCCGCAGCTTGGTTCGCCTCGCGCTGTTGTTGGGCCAATTGGTCGGCCTGTTCCTGATCCGCACGCTCCTGATCGGCACGCTGGCGGGCGAGCAGCGCTTCGTATGCAGCGCGCGTCTCTTCGTCGACGAGTCGTTCCTTCAGCGTCGCGAGCTCGCCGAGTTGGTTGGTGAGGTCCTGCGACTTCTGGGCCAGGAACTCAGTGAGGTCCTCGTTCTCTTGTTGAAGATCCGTGAGATTCTCACGCTGCTCTTCGAGATTCTTCTGAACCGTCTCGACGTTGTCCAACGTCACGGCTCCGGCATCGATTGCCGCGCTGGTGAGTGCTTGGGCCTGCAACGGTTCGAGGGGATCGGCGAACAGCAGCGCTTCACCCGAACCTCCTCCGCCGCCCATGTACCGCTCGACGGCCAGCTTGGTCAGGCCGGAATCGATCTCGGCGTACTCGGCCTCGGCGAGAGCAACCTGTTGCTGGGCAACCACCAGTTGGTCAGTGAGAACCTGCGACTGAAACGTTGCTTCGTCGAAGGCCTGCGCCGTCGCGTTTGCTTTGTTTTGGATCCGCAGGATTTCCGCAGCAACCTGCTCTGATGTGAGATCCGCCGACTCTGCGACTCCGACCGGCAGGACTGCAAGGATCAGAACCATCATCACTGCAACCCTTCCCAAGGTGATGCTCGGCCTGACCGCCGAGTTCGAATGTTGCAGTTTCATGACGGAAGCAGAATACCCGGCCGCGCCGCCGACGGGCGGGCAGGTCGCCAGATGGCACTCCGCTGCACCCAACTGCACAGTGGTGGAAACCGCACCCATGTTCCCGCCAATCCCCGTGACACGGGGGTTTTCGGGATCATGGGCGTGTTTCGCGTCAGCCGGGTTGGTCAGAGTGGTGGGCTGGTCAGAGTGGTGGGTTGGTCAGAGTGGGATGGTCAGGGCGACCGTCACGCGAGAGTGCTGCGTTGGTCCAACGGCCGTCATTGGTCACGTCGAGACCGAACCAGTCCGGTGGCTGGAAGCGGTCGGCATTCTCGATCGCCGAGAACTCGACCTCGACGGTCAAAAGCCCGGTCAGCGTGCCCTCGTAGATATCCAACTCTGCCGTCGAGCCGTCGAGCGGTATCCGGTAGCGCACCTTCTCGATTCGTCGGCCCTCGGTGTGCGGCCAAAGCGCCTCTGCCTGATCCGGACTGAGTTCGGTTTCGACTTCGGTACGCGCAACCCCTCGTCCCGCCTTGACCGTCAGGATCGCCGCTGCTTCGGTGATTCGCACCCGCACCGAGACATCTCCGTCTTCGGCCAAATATCCCTGGCGGAGCCTGACGCCGTCGCCGAGATCCTGTGCTGCCGGCGCCGTATCGACGAGGAACTTTCGCTCGATCTCCGTTGTGGCCATCGTCTCATTATGACGGCCGGAGAGGCGTCGAGCGGCGGTGGACCACGATGCTCGAGACAGCGAACAGGGCAATCGCCGACAGACCGAGCAGAACCGACGTCGAAGTTTCCGGTACCACGGGCGGCGGCTCTTGACCGACGATCGTCGTGGTGGTCGTCGCCGCCGATGTCGTCGATGTCGCCGATGTCGCCGATGTCGCCGATGCCATCGATGTCGTCGATGCCATCGATGTCGTCGATGTCGTCGATGTCGAACCACCGTCGGCGGCTGCGATGGTTGTGGTGGTGGAGCCATCGAGTGGCGCGACCGACGCGGAAGTCACCACGGTGATCGTCGTATTCGCAGACCTGTCCGCCGATGAAGCACGGATCGTGAACGGACCTGGCCGAGTCGGCGCATCGGACGAGATGATCGCGACTCCGAACGAGTCGGCGATCGCGCTGCCGAGGATCACCGACGATGCAACTTCGACCCGCGACTGGTTTGCTTCGGCAGCACCAAAGTCGCCAGTCATCTCGAACGTCACCGTACTGCCCGGTACGAAACCGGTTGCCGTATACGTGACGGGTGCGTGCGGTGGTGTCGTCGCAACGCTTGCCGTGAGCGCAACGGCCCACGGAGCGGTGGTCGCCAAGGTTGGCAGCGGTGTCGCTGGGGTGGCCGACGGCGAGGACAAGGACGCCGTGCATTCCGCAGCGGAAGCACGTTGTGCGGCGACGCCGGACAGGACAACCGTCGCAACGAGCACCAACATCACGCCCATCGTCAACGGCGACCGATGGCGAAGGCGCATCAGGACGACACCGATGATGATCACCGCAATCGCCAGCGCCAGCAGAGCCGTCACATTCGTCCCCGCCGAGGGAAGGATCGCCGGACACGTCTCCGCTGCCGCCATGGCCATGGCTCGAACGTAACTGCCGCGATCGTGACGCTGGCCCGAGACCCCGAGAGTTCATGAGTTGTTCGACCCGCCGCAGTCTCGCGTTCGACCAGCGTTCAGGCACCCGGGTCGCCAGTTGCCGACCGGGATGTCTGCACGGTACATCCGCACCGGCGTCACTGCCAGGACTACCCGATGCTCGAACCCGGATCGAGTTCACCCACGAACGTTGCGACCTCGCCCGTTGGCACCCATTCGTAGACGATTGCACGGCCTTCGTAGTCGCCGACTTTCTGCCAGAGTCCCTCTGTGTTTCGCTGGAGTTCGGCTTCGAGTAGGACCCGATAGATCGTCGGCGCGGTACTCGGAAGCACGACGATGAAGTCGAACCGGCCGACTGGGTCACTGAGAATTTCTTCGAAGTCTCGGTCCTCTGGCACGATCCACTGCTTGGGGTTCTCGGTCAACACCACCGGGATGGCCTGCAGAGAATCCATCGCTGCGCGTCGACCTTCCGACAGGTAGCGGTCGAGGTCGCGTGTCACCCTCAGGTATGGACGGATGTCTCCAGAGAACACCCGGTTGGGCCCGCTGTCATCGACGGTCGGTCCGGCTTCTTCGCGACCGAAGAGCGGGCCGAAGAACGCATACTCGCCCTCGGCGTGGGCGTACCGGTGGCTGCTGAGAAACAGCCCGCCCGTGACTGCCCCGACTGCGAGAAGTCCGACTCCGATCACACCGATCGTGAACGTGCGCGAGTCTCCGCGTCCTGCCCGCAGCACCCACAGGACCCCGACTGCAGCGACCACAGGAGTGGTGACGAAAAACCGAGGGGCACCCCAACTCGAGCCGTCGAGCACCTGCAGGCCAATGACGACGGGCAACGCAGTGATGAAGCCAATGATGCCAAGCGACGTCCGCCAACGCTTGAAAGCGCTGAGGCAGCCCATGGCCACAGCGGCGACCGCTGGAGCAAGCGAACCAATCGTCACCGCCAGAAATCCGAGCAAGCTGCCGATACTTCGGTCCGTCGGCAACCATGACGCGTCAAGCGGAGTGCCGGTGGTCGATCGAGAGGCGGTGTACCAGAAGAACGCGTCATCGAGGATCAGGTACGACGCCAACGACCACATCGCGAAGACCACGAACGCCGGGAAGACCGCAATGATCACCGCTTGTCGCCGGCTCAGCGTCTCCGTCGCAATGGCGACCGCTACGGCGACGACGGGGATGATGACCAACCCTTCATAACGACACGACACTGCAAGTCCAAGTGAGAGGCCGAGCATCGCCAGCGACTGGACGGTGCCGTGGTGTCGCCACTTCAAGAACGCCCACATCGTGAGCGCGAGGCAGAACGCAAAGGTGCTTTCGCTCATCCCGTTCGCACCGATGTACATCGTGACTGGCGACAACGCATAGATGGCGATCACAACTGCCCCGGCGCGCTCGACGTCGAGCAGGCGAGCGATTCGGAACAGCACTGGAATTGTCAGCGCTGCGAAAAATGCGGACGTCATCGGTCCAGCCAACTCGGCGAGGTCGAACTGCTGAAGCGCAAGAACGAACGGGATACGAGTCACGGTTGGCAGCGGCATCCAGTAGAAACCGACTGCACCGAGGTGCGGATCTCGTGACAGCACCATCAGCTTCGCGCTCAGCGTTCGGGACATGGAGTCACCGATTGCGTAATGGCGCGAGTACAACAACCACGCTCCGACCAGAACGTATTGAACAAAGGCGAGCGACGTCACGATCCAGGGCCAGCGACTCGATCGCGGCGCTGGGTCCAGCGAACTCGCCGATGGATTTGCCGAGGGTCCAACGGCTATCACCTGAACGACGGGAGGTGCCTCGGGAAGCGGCGCGGGATCGAGGACGAGCGTCACGCGATCGCCGAATCGGCGGCAGGGCCGCCGGCAGGGTCCGAGACGTCGGCAGGAACGGGCGCACCGTGACTTGAGAGTCCGTGCTGGGTTTTCTCCCAGTAGCTCGGGTTGAAAGCCAGTTGGATGAACGCTTTCACTGCGGCAAGGGCCATCATCACCCAATAAACCGGCAGCAGGATCGCCGCCATGAAGACCTTTCGGAGCCCGAGTTCGAACGCGACGATCAGATTGAGGTAGTAGAAGATGAAGTTGCCGCCCAGCCAGCCGATCATCGCGGCGTAGTACACAGGCGGCGGCATGATGTCGATGATGAACTGTGGCTGCAGGCCGAACCACAACAACAGCAGCAGCCACGACGCCGGATTCATCACCGCGAGCAACGGTGTGCCGCCGACGAAGAGGTTGAATCGGATGAAGCCGCCGAGACCGACCTCACGGATCAACTGCAACGGATGGCGCATGTGCACCAGCCAGGTTTGGGCATAGCCCTTATACCAGCGCGAGCGTTGCTTGATCCAGTTGACGAAGTCGGTGTTGGCTTCTTCGTACGTGATGGAGTCCAGCACTGCGACCCGGTAGCCGCACCGCCTGAGGCGGACTCCGAGATCCGCATCCTCGGTGACGTTGAACGGGTCCCAGGCACCGGCTTGGACCAGCAGATCGCGACGAATGTGGTTCGACGTGCCACCGAGTGGGATCGGGGCGTTCACCTTCGACAGTGACGGCAGAAACTGGGTGAACCACATTCGATATTCAGTCGCGAACCAGCGGGTGATGATGTTCTCGTCCGCGTTGAAGTACGCGAGTTCGGCTTGTACGCAGCCGACATCGGCACCCGTCAGAGCAAAGGTCGCGGCCACCTTTCGGAGTTGCATCGGATCCGGCCGATCTTCGGCGTCGTAGATCGTGACCAGCTCACCGTGAGACGACAGCAACGCATAGTTGAGGGCCTTTGGCTTGGTGCGGGGCTCGCGTGGCGGGATCAACACGATCTCGAACGGTGCTGTCAGACCCATGGCGTGGGCCGCCGCCACCGTCTCGTCGTCATCGGCCTCGAGCAGCAGCTTGATCTCCAGCTTGTCGATCGGATAGTCCAGCGCTGCAAGGTTCGCGACCAGTGACCCGATGACTTCTGGTTCCTTGTATGCCGGAACGAGCACGGTATAGGTCGGCAGTTCGTCATCGTTCTGCAACCGAAGGAACTCGTCGTCGAACGCATATCGCTGCTGACCGTCGTTGCGAAGCATCAGGTCGATGCGCATTCCCATGACGGCGATGTACAACCCAACGGCCGCCGTCATCACGACGGTTCCGGCAATGATCGCATCGGCCGCAAAACCAGCGATGACTCCGATCGCCATCACGATTAGGCCGATCAACTGCCGACGCGACATCCGGCTCCGGGCGGACAGGCCGGGAAAGCTGTCCGAGAGTCCATCCACGCTCCAGTCGAGCGCACGATCGCTGGGCTTCGGGCCCGATTCGTGCTCGCGGTCTACGGTGCTCATAGCTGGGATCATCGTGCCTGAGGCGAACCGGCGGCGGAACAACAACAGGCCAAGTGTCAACTGTTGTTCACCACCGGTTCACCGGTGGATCAGGCAGCGTTCATCAACTCCACGACCGGCTCTCCGCGACGTACTCGAAACTTGATCACTTCACCGAGCACATCGACGGCGTAACGCACACCGTTGACATTGCACTTCTCATCACCGTAAAAGGTGGGGATCGGAATCTCGACGATGTGTTGTTTGCGCTTGGCGAGGTCAAGGATGATCTCAGTGTCGAAGTCGAAGCCATTGGACATTTCGCCGAGGCGGCGCATGTCCAGCCGCGGCAGATTGTATGCCCGGTAACCACTGTGCCATTCGGACAGTTTCAAGCCGGCGCACATGTTCTGGACGGTCGTCAGGATTCGATTACCGACAAATTTGTACATCGGCATGCCGCCACGACGAGCACCACCCTTGGTCAACATCCGTGACCCGAACACGGCATCGGCCTCGTTACGCAGCAACGGCAGGATGATCGAGCTGACGAGCTCTGGGGCGTACTGGCCATCGCCGTGGACCATGACCGCAATGCTGTGGCCGCGTTCGGCGGCCCAGCGGTAGCAGAACTTCTGGTTGCCGCCGTAGCCGAGGTTCTTCGGCTGTTGGACGACGGTGACGTTGACGTCTGGATGTGTCGCTGCCCAACGGCGGGCGACTTCCGTGGTCGCATCCTTGGAGCCGTCATCGCTGACAAGAATGCAGCCAACGTTCTCGGCGAAGGTCTTCGGGATTCGGTCGAGCACGGAGGTGATCGTGAGCTCAGCGTTGTACGCAACGATCACGACGGCGACATCAGCGAGACCGTAGCGAAATGGTTGATGGTGAGAGACGGACGAGACGTTCGTTGGAAGCGTCAACATGATGAGAGTCCTTCGAGACTGCGAGGCGGGACGGGCAACAGTGGCGTGGGGGATCGGTTCAGACTTCGTGCCGTGTCCGGGACCGCCGGGAGAGAGCGGTCCCGGGCACAGCAGGTCATTCACCCGTTGGCACAGGCGAGCGGGTCGTCTATTCGGTCGTGACCGAGCAGGAGTAGCCAGGCGTACGAAGCCCTGCGACAGTCGAACTGAGGACTTGGAAGCCCTCGGCGTTGACGGCGTCGATGATCGCGTTGCGGTAGTTCTGGCCGGTCACCGAGTTGGTGGCCTGGACAGCCGCGGTCGAGCGGCACAGCCACTGGGTGAACTCGCGAACTGCCCCTCCCTTGCCGAGCGTGGATCCATACACGGCGTTGGTGAGGTTGTCGCACGGACCGGGGGTGTTCGGCGTCTGGCGGCAATCGGCGTCGCTGTCACGGGTCACGTGGTAGAGCGTCCGCATGATGCTGTAGGTGCTGTTGAAGATCGAGCCACCAGATGGGAACGCACCATCGACGGTGACCAACTGGCTCTCGATCGGTGCGCCCGGGCTTCCGCCGGTCGTACCGTTGATGACGCCGTTCTTGGTGAATGGGTACTTGACCCAGTTACCGAACGACATCCACCAGAGGTAGTTGTTCTCGTCATCGTCAGGTGTGTTGTACGCCAAGTCGGGACCCTTGTCGTCGAGCAACGGCTTGACGTCGTTCTCGAATGGACCGTTCGTCGCACCGACCTGCTTGCGGACACAGGTACCGAAGACCGGGTTACCCAAGAACGTGCGGAACGAGGCGTAGGTACCCGACGCCGTGTTCATGTCCCACGGGATGATGACGCCGGCCGGCTGGCCGAACTGGCTCCAGTCGGTCTTGGCGCAGGTGTAGATGTCGATCAGGTCCTGCTTGGTCAGCGACACGCCGGTGCGGGTGCCGAACGTGATCACGGCGATACCGTCACGTGCGAAACCCCATGCGGTGGTGTCGATTGCCTCGGTCGGACTGATCGGCCGTGACGAACGAGCGAAGTCGATCGCCGGGTTGTACTGGACACCCGTGCTCAGCAAGGCGTTGACGCCAGCGCTGGAGCCGGTCGCAGCGGCACTGACGAGCACGTCGTGGTCGTAGTTTCCATTGGCGATGCCGGTCAACGCTGCACCCGTGTCGCTGCACTTGCCCTTGTTCACACTGGTCGTACCCGACGTGATGGCACAGCCCGGGGCACCGTTGTACAGCACCTCGAGGCGCTGCGAAACGAGGTAGGTGGTGTCCGAACCGCCACCGACTGCGATGTCGGGGGTCTTGTCCCAGCCGGACCCGGCTGGTGGATCGGCCTTGGCCGTTGGAGTGAGGGAAGCGAAGCAGCCAACAGCTGCGATCGCGCCCAGAAGGATTTTCTTGTTCATCAGCGTTCGATCTCTTTCGTCAGAAGTTGGGGTCAGGCAGCTACGTTGAGCTTGCGATTGCGGTTGATCAGATAGGCGCCGCCACCGAGCACTGCGACAGCGCTGAGGGGGAGCAGGACATTGAGTGGGCTCTCGGGAACGACGGGCTCGCTCGAGAATGTGACGGGATAGAACTCGTCGGTTGCGACGTTGCTCTGAACGCCGGTCGAGAGCCGGACGTAGCAGGTGCTGTACACCAAGCCGGTGCTCGGTGCCGATGTCGAACCTGGTCCGCAGCTCCAGCCCGACTCGTTGGGGTCGTCACCGCTGAACAGTTCGAACTGTGCCGATCCGCTGCCGGTCGGGCCCGTCGATGGGTTCGAGTAGGTCGCCTGGCTGCAATCGCTGAGCGGCGTGAAGACCACGCCGACACCGTTGCCATCGCGGTTGCATTGCTCGATGAACACGGTGGTGTTGATCGGCAATCCACTCCATGCAACGGTGACCGTGCGGGCGGCTGCATTGCCACTTGCGGGGATGTCGTTGGGGGTGACGGATCCGGCAGCCATTGCTGCCGTGCCAAAGCCTCCGATGAGGAGCGCTGTGCCAGCTACCGTCGCGGTTCGCTTGAAACGCATAGGGTTTGTTTCCTTTCGTAGCGTCCACAGATCGAGGACTCACCCATTGTGAGCAGGGGATATGCGCAGAACAAGGGTGATAGGAGAGTGTTCGGCCTGCCGTCGCCACTTGTTCACCGGCTAGTCGGTCTGGCGCTTTGTGCGCGACACTCGACCGCTGTTCGACACGAATTCGGCCGTCAGGACGGCGACGTCAACGGGCGAGCGGAAGCAAGCTGTCGAGGGCCGACAAGACACCGATCACGGAGTAGATCGAGCTCGGCGCAACCACCGCAATGCGAATTGCGAGCCCGGTTCGACCGCGAAGAAAGACCCACGACAGCGCTGCTGCGAGACCCGCGAGCGCTGCCACCAGCGTGTCGAGGCCGTACGGCAGGCCGCGCGCTGTCAACGCTGCGAGTTGCGGCGTGGTGGCTTCGCTGTCCGTGACCGGAAGTGCCCGGGCGATCACGATTGTCTGCTCATTTGAGGTCCAACTGGACTCGTTGGTCACCAACAGCAGGTAGGCGATCAGGTCCTCGTTGCTCAGTTCGACGGCGGCGAGCGACGATCCCTTCTCGACACGGTCGACGATGTACCGCGTGATCGGTCCGCCACTGCGAGTTTGGACCACGATGCTCTGACCATTGGCGAGTTCGTCGATTCGTTCGAACGGCCCGCCATAGGCGCGTCGGTGTCCGAACACGACCGCAACGCCAGCATCGCCAGGCAGTGCCGAGGCCGAGGCCCGGGCCGGGCCACCGCGGAGGTTTTCGGCCGTGACGCCTTCGACCACGACCACGTTGAGATCGATATCGACAGCTTGGATGATTGCAACTGCCTCGCCGTCCTCGATGGTCGGCGTGCCACCCTTCATCTCCGCCGACAGATGCTGCTGGCGCTGCTGGA
>JANOQU010000426.1:0-2070 GCA_031422355.1 Actinomycetes bacterium | reverse complement strand
CTCGCTGACAGCGGAAGACATCACCCCAGAAGCGTGCGAATCCCTGCTCGATGCGTTGCGGTCTTTCGGCGGCCGCGGCGGATGATCAGATCGGCGACCAGCCCGGTCCAACCCGTTTGATGAGACGCCCCGAGGCCAGCGCCGGTGTCGCCGTGAAAGTACTCGTGGAACAAGAGATTGTCGTGCCACGTCGGATCGGTTTGTGCCTTCACGTCGCTCCCGAAGCACGGTCGCCGGCCATTTTCGTCGTCCCGGAATAGATCGATCAGACGCTCCGAGAGTAAGTCCGCGATGTCGGCCAGCGCCATCATGTGACCGGACCCGGTCGGGCACTCAACGAGATGGTCCTCGCCGAAGAACATCGCGAACTTGCGCAGCGCCTCGATCACCAAGAAGTTGACCGGAAACCACACCGGGCCGCGCCAATTGCTGTTTCCGCCGAACAGGCCGCTCGTCGATTCACCTGGGTCATAGTCCACGCGGAACTCCATCCCGGCCAAGCTGAGCACGAACGGCTGATCCTGATGGATCGCACTCAGGGCGCGAATGCCGTGCGGCGACAGGAACTCGTTCTCGCAGAGGAGGTAGTGCAGCACCCGATCGAGCTGCTCTGGCGCAACGATCGACAGCAGTTGACCGCGACCGCCCACGCGGACGTGAGTCTGGGTCACATGGCGGGCAAGATCCGGTTTGTGGTCGGCGAACCATTTCGCCCGCTGCGCGAACCCTGGCAGGTTCTCCAACGTCTTGACGCCGAGCGTGGTTGTGGCGACGAGCGGCAGCAGACCGACCATCGAACGCACCTTCAGCGGAACACGCCAGCCGGCATCGGCTTGGAGGACGTCGTAGTAGAAACCGTCCTCCTCGTCCCAGAGTCCACGCGAATAGACCGCATCGGCGATGTAGGTGAAGTGTTCGAAGAACTTGGTCGCAACGTCTTCGTACGCACTGTCGTTCTCCGCGAGGACCAAGCTCATCTCCAGCAGGTCCAGGCAGTACATCGCCATCCATGCAGTGCCATCGGATTGTTCGAGATGGCCGGCCACCGGCAGCGTGGCAGACCGGTCGATCGGTCCAATGTTGTCGAGGCCGAGGAAGCCCCCTTCGAACACGTTGTTGCCATCGGCGTCTTTGCGGTTGATCCACCAGGTGAAGTTGATCAAGAGCTTGTGCATCACCCGTTCGAGGAACTCGAAGTCCGTTCCGCCGTCGATCGCGAAGACCCGAATCGCGGCCCACGCGTGTACCGGCGGGTTGACGTCTTCGAACTTCCATTCGTAGGCGGGCAGCTGGCCGTTGGGGTGCATGTACCACTCACGGCACATCAGGATCAGTTGCTCCTTGGCGAACTCAGCATCAACGTGGGCAAGCGCGACACAATGGAACGCGAGGTCCCACGCCGCGTACCACGGGTACTCCCACACGTCGGGCATCGACACGATCTCGGCTTTTTTGAGATGCCGCCAACCGCTGTTGCGACCGTGCTTTCGAGAATCCGGCGGAGCCGGACCCGCAGGGTCCCCATCCAGCCACCGAGCGACGTCGAAGTGATACCACTGCTTGCTCCACAGCATTCCAGCGAACGCCTGGCGCAGAATCATCGCGTCCTCAGCGGAAGAATCCGCCGGAGTCAACGCCTTGTAGAACTCGTCGGCTTCACGGTGTCTCGCGAACATCGTTTCATGCCAAACGTGATCGATGCCATGGTCGGTCGGCCCGAATCGCAACCTGATGACCTCTGTGTCGCCTGGCGCGATCATCACCTGGATCCACTGCGCGGCCTTGGTTCCGCAACCGTCTTCGTTCACGGTCTGGGCACCATCGACCACTCGATCGTTGATCCCATCCTTGGGCGCACGGGGACCGTTCGGCTGGCCCCACACCCGCTCGTTGTTGGTGTCGTTCTCGCAGAACAGCAGTTGAACATCGTCTCGATCACTCGTGAGGATCATCGTCCCGATCGTTCGTCTGGTTGCCACCAAACTCGCCGTCGCTGGGTCGGCCGTAATTCGAGGGCGCATGTCATCGAGGCCCCATGACCACGTGTTGCGAAACCACAGGCTCGGCAGG
>JANOQU010000425.1:0-8135 GCA_031422355.1 Actinomycetes bacterium | reverse complement strand
CAACGGTGCCTCTCGGAGTCAAGAACCGTGATGCAGAGCGGTCCAAGAACTTCTTCGCTCTCGGCATGATCTCATGGCTGTTTTCGCGCCCTCGCGAACCAACGTGGGATTGGATCAACGACAAGTTCCGCGACGATTTGGTGAGGGCTGCGAACACCGCAGCGTTCAACGCCGGCTATCACTTCGGTGAGACTACCGAGTTGTTCGATCACGCCTATCACATCGAATCGGCGCATATGACGCCGGGCGAGTACACCAACATCTCCGGCAATACGGCCCTGGCCTGGGGATTGGTCGCGGCCGGCCAACTCGCCAAACTTCCAGTATTCCTCGGCAGTTACCCCATCACACCGGCGTCGGACATCCTCCACGAGTTGTCCAAGAACAAGCACTTCGGTGTCAGGACCGTGCAAGCAGAAGACGAGATCGCAGCGGCAGGTATGGCCCTCGGCGCGGCATTCGCCGGACACCTCGGGATCACGACCACCAGCGGACCAGGCGTTGCCCTGAAGAGCGAAACGATCAGCCTTGCGGTGTCGTTGGAGTTGCCGATGCTGTTGATCGACATTCAGCGTGGTGGACCATCGACGGGTCTGCCGACCAAGACCGAGGCTGCCGATCTCAACATCGCGATGTTTGGCCGCCACGCGGAAGCCCCACTTCCGATCGTGGCTGCGTACAGCCCAAGCCACTGTTTCCACGCGGCAATCGAGGCAGCTCGAATCGCACTGAAATACCGCACGCCGGTCATCCTGCTCTCCGACGGATACATCGCCAACGGCTCCGAGCCGTGGCTGCTGCCCGATGTTGCGTCGTTGCCGGACATCTCCGTGCCTTTCACCACCGAGTTCAACCACGTCGCGCCCGACGGTTCCCCCGAATATTGGCCGTACCTGCGCGATCCAGAAACGCTCGCCAGGCCGTGGGCGATTCCTGGTACGCCGGGGCTGATGCACCGTGTCGGTGGTCTCGAAAAGCAAGACGGCAGCGGCGACATCGACTACACACCCGCCAACCACGAACGAATGGTTCATCTCCGCGAGGCCAAGATCGCTGGCATAGCCAAGGACATCCCCAACGTCGAGATCGTCGGGGACGACGATGCCGAGATCTGCATCCTCGGTTGGGGTTCCACGTGGGCGGCCATCGATGCAGCGGTCCAACGCAGTCGACGGCGGGGAATGAAGGTCGCATGGGTGCATCTGATCCACCTCAGCCCGTTGCCGTCGAATCTTGGTGACGTGCTTCGCCGGTTCGACAAGGTGATCGTGCCCGAACTCAACCTCGGTCAACTGTGCCGAATCGTCAGAGCCGAATATCTCGTCGACGCCCAGCCGATCACCAAGGTCCAAGGCTTGCCGTTCACGGCATCAGAGCTCGAAGTAGCGCTCGAACAGGCAGCCAGTGTCGGCTGGAAAGGGACATTGTCGTCATGAGCATCAGCGAGAATCTGACGATCAGTATGAAGCCCGAGCCGACGGGTGCGGTCACAGCGAAGAAGGACTGGACCAGTGACCAAGAGGTCCGTTGGTGTCCGGGTTGTGGCGATTACGGCATCCTCCTCGCGGTCCAGACGCTGATGCCGGAACTGGAAATCGCTCCGGAGAACACCGTGTTCGTGTCGGGCATCGGCTGCTCCAGCAGGTTTCCGTACTACATGGACACCTACGGCGTACATGGCATTCACGGTCGCGCCCCAGCGATTGCAACCGGTATCGCTGTCGCCCGCCCCGATCTCGATGTGTGGGTGATCACCGGTGATGGCGATGCCCTCTCGATTGGAGGCAACCACCTCATCCATGCGCTGCGCCGCAACGTGAACCTCACAATCCTGTTGTTCAACAATCGGATTTATGGCTTGACCAAAGGCCAGTACTCGCCGACGTCAGAGGTCGGCAAGATCACCAAGTCGACGCCGATGGGCTCGATCGACCAGCCGTTCAATCCTCTGTCCGTGGCGCTCGGTGCCGAGGCCAGTTTCGTCGCCCGGACCCACGACCTCGACCGCAAGCACATGATGGAGATATTTCGGGCGGCTCATGCGCACCGGGGTGCGTCCTTCGTGGAGATCTTCCAGAACTGCAACGTGTTCAATGACGACGCCTTCGATCCAGTCACCGGCCGCAAGAACCGCCTCGAGATGATGATCGACCTTCGCCACGGTGAACCGATCAGATTCGGCGAGGACGGCCATGCCGGTGTCGTCATGGGCACAGATGGCCGGCTCCGGATCGTCGAGGTCGCCGATGTCGGTGTCGAGACACTGCTGGTCCACGATGCACATCGCGAGGACTCCAGCCTTGCGTTCGCGCTGGCGCGGCTGTCGAACGAAGCTGCTCAATCGAGTGGTGCGTGGGCTCCGACGCCGTTCGGCGTGTTTCGAGACATCGATCGGCCCGACTACGGCTCGATGGTCGACACGCAACTGCTCGATGCTGCTGCGAACAAGGGTCAGGGAGACCTTCGCGACCTGCTGCGTTCGGCGGGCACATGGCAGGTAAGCTGACGCCCATACGTCGTTGAGCAGGGGAGTTGTCCGGTTTTCAGCGGCAGACACTTCCCCGTGATCCGTCAGGTTGCGGTCCGCAACCGATAAGATCGCCCCCGATGTTATTTCTCTAGATTCGGAGCCCTGCCGTGAAGAAGGGTCGTCATCGCCGCTTCGAAGAAGCGCGAAAGCTGAAGCAAGCTGGTCCCAGCGCCTTGGATTTGGGATTTGGTGGCACTGATCATCGTCCTCCGAGCGAGGACGACGAGTATGCCGCGTTGGCTGAAAAGTACGGCGTCACGTTCGATGAGGACGATGACGATGTCAATGATGATGACGACTAGCACTGCGGCACGCTGAATTCTGAGCACGCTGAAATTGAAATCCCCCCGCCGCACGAGTGCGGGCCTTGGGCCCCTCGCGAACGGCACGACGAAACCCCCGGAACATGACTGAACTACGAAACATCGCCCTTGTCGCGCACGTCGACCACGGCAAGACAACCCTCGTCGATGCGCTCTTGCGAGCGACCGGCACCTTCGCCGCCCACCAGGCTGTGGTCGATCGAGTGATGGACAACAACGACCAGGAGCGTGAGCGTGGTATCACGATTCTGGCCAAGGCCGCGTCGATCACTTGGAAAGGCGTCAAGATCAACTTGGTCGACACGCCCGGCCACGCTGACTTCGGTGGCGAGGTCGAACGAGCCTTGACGATGGTCGATGGCGTGCTGTTGCTTGTCGATGCTGCAGAAGGCCCACTGCCCCAGACACGCTACGTGCTGCAGAAGGCCCTTGCGCTCGATCTCCCTGCGATCGTCATCATCAACAAGGTCGACCGCCACGATGCTCGTCCCGACGAGGTCCTCGACGAGGTCTATCAATTGTTCATGGATCTCGATGCGGGCGACCATCACATCGATTTTGAGATCATCTCGGCAGTTGCACGTGAGGGACGATCGATGGTCGGCATCGGTATGCCGGCTGACGATGCGGACCTGTCGTCGCTGCTCGACACGATTGTTGAAAAGATTCCAGCGCCCACCGGCGATCCGAACGCACCGTTGCAAGCAATGGTCACCACCCTGGACGCCAGCGAATATCTCGGCCGCCTTGCGATCGGACGTGTGGTCAACGGCGTCATGCGCCGTGGCGACACGGTCGCCCTGCTCGAAGAAGAATTCGCGGAGGGTCAGCCGCCGCTCAAACGTCGACTCAGCCAGCTGATGGCATTCGAAGGTGTGAGCCGCAACGAGGTGCAAGAGCTTTCGGCGGGCGATCTGTTTGTCGTCGCTGGGTTCCCCGAAGTCGAGATCGGCGACACCATTGCCTCGACCGAGGACCCGGTGGCCCTTCCCCGCTTGATGGTCGACGAGCCAGTTCTGCGGATGACATTCGGCGTCAATACGTCGCCGTTTGCTGGCAAGGATGGCAAGTACCTGACCAGCCGTCACCTCGTCGAGCGCCTTGAGAAAGAGTTGCTCGGCAACGTCTCGATCAAGCTGTTCGAAACGGGCTCGCCCGACATCATCGAGGTTGCAGGTCGCGGCGAATTACAACTTGCCGTGCTGATCGAGGCGATGCGCCGCGAGGGCTACGAGCTCCAGGTCAGCCGTCCCGAAGTCATCACCAAGGAAGTCAACGGTAAGCGGTTCGAGCCGCAGGAACGTGGCGTCTGCGACGTACCGGACGAACACGTCGGCACGATCACCCAGGAACTCGCACCGCGCAAAGGTCGAATCACCGACCTCCGCACCGGCGATGCGGGTCGCACGATCGTCACCTTCGAGTGCCCGAGCCGTGGCTTGATTGGATTCCGGTCGCTGCTGATGACGGCTACTCGCGGTACTGCATTGCTGCACCAGCACCATCTCGGGTGGATGGCCTGGGCGGGCGAGATGCCCGACGCGCGGGGTGGCGCGATGGTTGCCGATCGGATCGGTCAATCGACTGGTTACGCGCTCGACAAGTTGCAGCTCAGCGGTCAGTTCTTCATCGCCCCCGGCGAACAGGTTTATGAGGGCATGGTGGTTGGCGAATGCGCCCGTGAGGACGAGATGGTGGTCAACGCCGTTCGCCCGAAGGAAAAGAACAACATCCGGACCCACAGCCACGACGATGCTGTGAAGTTGCCTGCACCGCGAATTCACAGCCTCGAGACAGCGATCGAATGGATCGCCGACGACGAATTGGTCGAGGTGACACCGAAGAACATTCGGATCCGCAAGAAGTACCTGGCCCTCGAAGATCGTCGCAAGGCCAACAAAAAGGTCAAGGCCTAGTTCGACCGGGCGTTACCGCCGCTTGACGGCGGGGTGGGGCAGTGGAATCGAGCGTTGCTTGGCGAGCTGTCGGACCAAGAGGTCATAGACCCGGACACCTGTGAACTCGATGATCTCGTCGCGCAGCGACTGGTACACCGGCACGGCACCATTGAACGCCTCGGCGGTTTCGGTGCACCACCAGTGGAAGTCGGTGCCGCCCTCGCCCCAGTCGCGGCGCTTCCACTCACGCAAGGTGCTCGTGATATGACCGTTACTGTCGACGTCCTCGTGCAAGCGAAGGGGGAGCTGCCAGCAGACGTCGGGTTTCCAGTCGATCGGCCGTTCGCCGATTGCGAGGGCCGCACCGTGCAGGGCACATCCGGCGCCGCCGGAAAAGTCGGGCTGGTTGTGAAAGATGCACGCCCCCTCGTGGAGTCGTGTCACGACCGTGCCATCGGGTTCAGTCGTCGACCACCCGCCGGCTGTGGCTTCTGCGTGGAACTGCCAATTATGCGGAGTCAGCCGAGCGGCGGATTCGACCACTGTCTGAACGTCGGCCGCGTCGATGAAGTGGGCACCGAAACTGCAGCATCCTTGATTGAGGTCGCGGGCGTCCTCGGTGAGAACACCCTGGCAGCCGTTGCCCCAGATGCAGTTCCAGTTCGAGCGAAGGAACGTGACGTCGAAGACCCATGTCCGCTCTTCGTCGGGGTCCTCGAAGCTGAGGTATTCGTGCATGTCATCGGGTCGCGCCACGCCAACGAACGTACTTGATCGATCTCACCGCCGAAACGCCTCGAAGCTGGTCCGTGAGCCGCCAGTAGGCTGCGACGATCATGAGTACGCCTCCTGCCACCGCTGATCAACTTCGCGACGCCTACACCGACTTCTTCGCCGACCGGGGCCATAGCCCGGTCGCCTCCGCCAGCCTGATCCCTCACGATCCGACCATCTTGTTCACCGTTGCTGGGATGGTGCCGTTCAAGCCGTATTTCGTGGGTGACGAAGCACCGCCGTTCAAGCGGGCGGTCACCGTCCAAAAGTGCGCTCGGGCCGGTGGCAAGCACAACGACCTCGACGACGTCGGCCGCACCAAGCGTCACCTGGTGTTCTTCGAGATGATGGGCAACTTCAGCTTCGGGGACTACTTCAAACACGATGCGATTCCGTGGAGCTGGGAATTGGTCACGGAGAAGTTCGGCCTCGACGGCGACCGGATCTGGGTGACGGTGCACGACAGCGACGACGAGGCGGAACAGATTTGGCATGACGTCGTCGGCGTCCCGATGGACCGAATCCAGCGCCTTGGCGACAAGGACAACTTCTGGCAGATGGGTGATACCGGACCGTGTGGGCCGTGCAGCGAACTCCACATCGACCGCGGTCCTTCGTTCGGTCCAGAGGGCGGTCCACTCAACGATCCCCAGGGTGACCGGTTCATGGAATTCTGGAACCTGGTGTTCATGCAGTACAACCAGGCGCCAGACGGCAGCCGGACGTTGCTGCCCAAACCGAGCATCGACACTGGTGCCGGCCTCGAGCGAATACTCGCGCTCGTCCAAGGCAAAGACAGCGTGTGGGAAACCGATGTCATGCAGCCGCTGATCGAGCAGGGTCAGTCCGCTACCGGAAAGCTCTACGTCCCGGGCGACTACGAGGATCGGAACAGCTTTAGTTTGAGGGTCCTCGCAGAGCACGCGCGCAGCAGCACGATGCTGGTCAACGATGGCGTTTTCCCCAGTAACGAAGGCCGCGGCTATGTCCTTCGGCGTATCATTCGTCGCGCCGTGCGCCACGCGTACCTGCTCGGCACCGAGAAGTTGGTCATGCCGGGTTTAGTGGAAACTGCCATCGATGTCATGGGTCACGCGTATCCGGACGTGATCAAGAACCGTGACTTCATCGTCGGCGTTCTGACCAAAGAGGAAGAGCGTTTCCGCCAGACCCTCAAGACAGGATTGGCGATCCTCGAGGACGAATTGGCCACCGTCTCGATGAACACCTCAGCGTCGGGTGAGGCCGCAACGTTGAGCGGCACCACGGCGTTCACGTTGCATGACACGTACGGCTTCCCGCTCGAACTGACCGAAGAGATCGCCAGTGAGCGCGGAGTCGGAATCGATCGGCTTGGCTTCGACACCGACATGGCCGAACAGCGCCGCCGGGCCAAGCAGGCCCGCAAGAGCAACGCCGGCGGTGAGGACCAGATTGAGGCCTACCGAGAGGTCAATGATCTCTTCGGTGTCACCGAGTTCGTCGGCTATGCATCGAATGAGACCGAGAGCCGGGTGCTGGCTGTGCTCGATGTCGCCGGTGATGATGGTCTCGTCGAACTGTTCCTCGATCGCACGCCGTTCTACGCTGAGTCTGGCGGTCAGGTCGGTGACACCGGCACGATCACGACTTCGACCGGCGTCGCAACAGTGGTCGACACAACCTTTGCGTTGCCAGGATTGCGACGGCACACCGCTCGGATCACGACAGGCACCGTGACTGCGGGTCAGCAGGCCGCTGCCCTCATTGACGTCGAACGACGAGACGCGATTCGGCGCAACCACACCGGCACTCACGTTCTGCACCACGCGCTTCGGTCCGTGCTCGGGCCCCACGTCAAACAGGCGGGCTCCCTGGTCGGTCCAGATCGTTTGCGATTCGACTTCAGTCACTACTCGGCCGTCACTGACGACGAGATCACCCGGATCGAAGCAATTGCCAATCAAGAGGTCCTGGCCAACGTGACGGCCCGAGTCTTCGAGACGACCAAGGACGAAGCCGAGTCGCTCGGTGCGATCGCGTTCTTTGGCGACAAGTATGGTGACATCGTCCGGGTCCTCGAGGCAGGAAGCTCGGTCGAACTCTGTGGCGGTACGCATGTGCGGGCAACGGGTGACATCGGCACGATCAAGATCGTCAACGAGAGCAGTATCGGAAGCAACCTGCGTCGGATCGAGGCCGTCACGGGCTTCAACAGCGTCAGTCTGCTCCAGCGCGACGAGCGCCTGCTGGCCGACGCCGCTCGTCTCGTCGGCGTCCCCGCTACAGACTTGGTCGAGGGTCTGCAGCGTCGGCTCGACGAGATCAAGGGGCTCAACGAAGAGATCAAGCTGCTCCGTGCCAAGGCGGCATTGGGGCAGGCCGGAGAGTTGGCGACCGCTGCCATCGACGGCGTTGTCGTGACTCGGGTCGATGGCACCACGCCGGCAGATCTGCGTGACCTGGCGATTGCCATTCGTAAGCAGCCGGGTGTGGTGGCGGTTGTTCTGGGTGGGCTGACCAGCGCCGGCGGGGTTGCGCTCGTTGCGGCGGTGACCCCCGATTTCGCGATGCCTGCTGGCGACCTGATCAAGGATGCTGCCAAAGCGGTCGGTGGTGGCGGCGGCGGCA